>JAGBCG010000216.1 GCA_017938055.1 Clostridia bacterium | reverse complement strand
TATTAATATGTTGGATAGAGGTATTAAGCAGCTGAATGCTATTGCACTTGTAAACGATAAGCATAAGACAGCACGAAGAGAAATTGTAAGTTGCATGAAGCTTGTGCTTGCGGATGCTAAGTCAGGTATATATGTCGATAAGGCGTATGTAGGAGCAGAAGAAAATTATGGTCCATATATAGACTATGTAGAATCACTTGTGCTTGATCAAATGAGTGGTAGAGAAGCAGGTGAATTCAAAACCTTGCTGACAAATAACGTGGATAAGGATATACGTGATTTTCTGTCTGAGTACTTCCTTGACGGTGAGGATATTGAAATATAACTCATAATTTTAGAAAGGGAACGGCTTTTAGCTGTTCTCTTTTTGTGTTGTATGCAATGAATCTGTATCAAAACACGTAAATAGCACAAAAAAATGGGGCGATGCATCGTCCCATAGCAATAATTGTTCAAATTCAAATTAGGGTGTTTAGTCTTCAAAAAGCCATTGAATAACTCTTGTGTCTTCATAAGCAGGCTCCCAAGAACCATGACCTACACCATGAAAAATGGTAAACTTAGGATTAAGACCAACAGCTCTCATGGCATCAATCATCTCGTAGGAATTTTTTACCGGAACAACATTGTCCTCGTCGCCGTGGAAAGCCCAAACCTTTGCCTTAATGAACTGAGCACGCCAAGGTGTACCACCTGAGCATATTGGTGCAGCTTTGTAGAAAAGCTCAGGATTGTGCATAAGCATTTCCCATGTGCCGTATCCGCCCATGGAAAGACCTGTAATTGAGATACGGCTCATGTCGGCTTTGTATTGCTGTGCCATATCAAGAATAAATTCTTTAAGCATAGAGGCAAGATTTACCCAGACATGCTCAGTGGGGCACTGGGGACAAATAACAATGCCGGGCACATCAAGGGTTCCGTTTTTTATGTACTTTAAAACGCCATGAACATATAATGAATCGTGGTTTTGACCTCTTTCGCCGGCACCATGAAGACAAACAAGCATGGGAAGGTTTTCCTTGCCCTTAAGGTTTTCGCTGATATAAACGGTGTAGTAAATGTCGCCGAAGTAGGGATGCTTGTAAATTTTGTTTTCCATTATTAATCTCCTTATTTAAAATAGTGATATTTGTTGATCATCCTCTTTGGAAGATGACGTTGGTGTATTAGCTTTTTTTGATTGCTTGGGAGTGTTTTGTACTGACACTGTGGATGCAGTTGTACCAAATAAGTCAAGCTGATTTGTTTCAGAAACGTCATCAAATACGCCATTCTTACGCATAATTTCGATAACACCTTTGCCAATTTCAGCTTTCATTCTAAGGTCTTCAACCGAAAGAATTTCACCTGCTTGACACGCCTCATATATAGACTGAGCAGCTGAATCCCCAAGACCACCCATGCTGCTAAAAGGACAACGAACAGCACCGTCCTCAGGTAAAAACCAAGTTGCATGAGATTTTGTAAGACTTGGCTTTAAGAACTTAATGCCTCTTGCATATGCTTCGTTTACCATTTGTAATACAGGAATCATGTCCGTATCCTTCGGAGAAGCAGTTTTCTCACGGATTTTCTTTTCTGTTTCGTTGATAAAGTTCATAACTGCCTGCTTTCCGTTGCAGCAAATCTCTGCATCAAAGCCACCTGGGGCAACAGAGAAAAATGCCGCATAAAACTCAAGGGGTCTGTGCACTTTAAACCAACCAAGACGTAAAGCTGACATAACGTAAGCTGCAGCATGTGCTTTTGGAAACATGTACTTAATCTTTTGGCATGAGTCAATGTACCAGTCGGGAACATCGTGCTCTTTCATGGCTTGAATATATTCGGGCTTCAAGCCTTTACCTTTACGCACATCTTCCATGATTTTAAAAGCTGTACCATTTTCAAGACCGTACTGAATAAGCCTTACCATAATGTTGTCACGTGTTGCAATGACGTTTGAAATGGTACAAGTGCCGTTGAGAATCAAATCCTGAGCATTTCCAATCCATACGTCTGTGCCGTGTGAAAGACCTGAAATCTGTAAAAGGTCAGAGAAATTCTTTGGCTTAGAATCCTCAATCATCTGACGTACAAACTTAGTACCAAACTCAGGTAGACCGAATGTACCAACAGTACTTCCAATTTCTTCAGGGGTAACACCTAAAGACTTTGTGGAAATGAATAATTCCATTACGTCAGGGTCATACATAGGAAGCTCAAGGACGTTAAGGCCGGTAAATTTTTCCATCATTTTATACTTCGTAGGAACATCGTGGCCAAGCTCGTCAAGCTTGAGAATGGTGTCGTGTAAATATTTGAAAGCAAAGTGAGTTGAAACAATGTTGCTGTTGGGGTCTTCTGCGGGATGTTGTATAGGAGTAAAGTCGTATATTTCGTACTCCTTAGGAACAACGATAATTCCGCCGGGATGCTGACCTGTAGTCTTTTTTACACCAACACAGCCGTTTGTGAGTCTTTGTTCTTCGGCCTTGTTGAGATTCAAACCACGTTCTTCAAGATACTTTTTAACGTAGCCATAGGCATTCTTGTCAGCAATAGTGCCGATAGTACCTGCTTTAAATACGTTTTCCGCACCGAATAGCTCCTCAGTGTATTTGTGAACCTTTGCCTGAACATCACCTGAAAAGTTAAGGTCAATATCCGGTGATTTGTCACCATGGAAACCAAGAAATGTTTCAAAAGGAATCTCGTGACCGTCTCCCATCATTTGTGTGCCACATTTTGGACAGGGCTTTGGAGGCAGGTCAAAACCTGAACCAACAGAACCATCGGTAATAAACTCTGAAAACTTGCAGTTTGAACATCTGTAGTGGGGCGGAAGAGGATTAACTTCAGAAATTCCACCCATTGATGCAACAAAGGATGAGCCTACAGAACCACGTGAGCCAACGAGATATCCGTTCTGTTCACTGTATTTAACAAGTCGCCTTGCAATTACATATAAAACAGCAAAACCGTGCTTGATAATGGAGTCAAGCTCTTTTTTTAGTCTGTCTTCTACTATGCTTGGAAGTGGATCTCCGTATAATTCGTGAGCGTACTTGTAACAGTTGCTGGTGAGTTCTTCCTCAGCACCTTCAAGGTGAGGAGTAAAAGAGCCGTCGGGGATAGGGAGTATGTTCTCAATCATGTCGGCAATTTTGTTGGTGTTTGTAACAACAATTTCATATGCCTTTTCTGGCTCAAGATAATCAAATTCTCCAAGCATTTCTTCAGTTGTGCGGTAGTAAAGGGGAATATGCTTGTCCGCATCCGAAAACTTTTGTCCGGAGAGAAGAATCTGACGGTAAATTTCGTCAGTTTCCTCGTTAAAGTGAACGTCACCTGTAGCAACTACGGGAATGTTAAGCTCGTCACCAAGCTTTATAATAGTCTTGTTAATATCAATAAGAGCTTCCTTGCCCGAAACAATACCCTTGTCAATCATGAATTGGTTGTTTCCAAGAGGCTGAATTTCAAGATAGTCATAAAATTTTGCAATTTCGCATAGGTCAACCCATGGCTTTCCTGAAAGTACTGCCTGATACAATTCACCCGCCTCACATGCAGAGCCTATGATAAGACCCTCTCTGTGCTGTTCAAGTACGGTTTTTGGAATACGTGGATGCCTGTAAAAATAATTTAAATTTGAGTAGGAAACAAGCTTGTATAAGTTTTTAAGACCTGTTAGATTCTTTACAAGAATAATCTGGTGATAGCTCTTTATTTTTTTAGGATCGCATGTACCTGACATATTTTCAACCATTTGTGAAAGCTTTGTAACACCCTCAGCATTGAGTTTTTCTATAAGCTTATCAAAAATAAGAGCAAGCATGTGTGCATCCTCGAACGCTCTGTGATGATTAAAGTCGCCAAGGTTGAAATATTTTCCTACAGCATCAAGAGTATGCTTTTTAAGCTCGGGATTAACGTATCTCGATACAGAAACAGTATCTAAGTATAAAGGCTTGAATTGCAGTCCTAAAGCATCACAGTTTGTACCGATAAAGCCTATGTCAAAGGTGGCATTGTGTGCAACATAAATACAACCCTTTGAAAATTCGAGAAATTTGGGTAAAACCTGAGAAATATCGGGAGCATCCTTAACCATGTCATTGGTGATACCTGTGAGCCTTTGTATTTCGTCACTAATGTGTACGTGTGGATTTACAAAGCTTTCAAATGTGTCAAGAATTTCTCCGTTCCTGTAAAGAACAGCACCAATCTCTGTTATTTTGCAGTCCTTTGCGGAAAGACCTGTGGTTTCTATATCAAAAACGCAGAAAGTGTCATTTTTGAAGTCACCGTCACCGTCACCGAAAACTGCCTTTGCGGTGTCGTCCACAAAATAGTCCTCAATGCCGTATAAGATTTTAATGTCTGCTTTTTGCTTTCTTACAGCAGCAAGAATTTCCGGAAAAGCCTGAACATTGCCGTGGTCGGTTATGGCAACGGCCTTGTGTCCGTACCTGACGGCAGTTTTTATAACATCACTGCAGGAGAAAACACTGTCCATGGTAGAAAGATTTGTGTGAAGATGAAGCTCTACACGCTTTTCGCTCGCAGTATCGGTTTTCTTTATTCTCTTTATAACACCAATGGCAAGAGGATTTAAGCAAATAGAGCCGTCAAACTTGTCGATTTGTGCTCTTGCTTTCATGATAATACTTTTACCATTGTCTATTTTCCCATATTCTTCGTCTTTGTCCACACTGTAGAACATCTTAACAACAGCGGAAGAATCGTTGTCTGTAATATAAAAGCTGACTATACACTTGTCCTGCTTTTTTGTGAGTTTTTTTTCATAACCGAAAACTTCACCGCAAATTACAAATGTGTCTTTTTCAAGTGTGGCATGTCGAATGGGGATTATGTTTATGTCCTTGACGCTGTTGTAAACATTTTCTATTTCAGAAATGTCAAACATCATGCTGCCACTGATAACAGTGCCGTCATCGATGTTTATACTTGCAAAGGCTTCACTGTTTGTGTTTGCACTGTTAAGGGGTGCAACAGATGAAAACGTGCTATCAAGCTCCTGTATTTTTATGTTGGAGGAAACAGGTGCTCTGTACTCGGGAAGTGATTCAATTCTTGTCAAATCATCATAGCTGAGCTCTGTTGTACCGCAGAATTCAACGTTTCTGTTTTCGCAGAACATGTCGTAGATAATTTGTCTTATAAGAGTGTGGCAACCGCCACTGATAAGCAGATCCTTTCCACCGTTTTGTAAATTTATGTAAATGGTTTTGTCTTTTTCACTGACCTCCGAGCCATCAAGCTTTTCTATAAAAGCACCGCTGAAAAAGCCGTTTCCTGTAGAGCTTCTCTTGGTAAGCTCTAAAAATACATGCTCAATGTATCCAACATCAAAAGGTGTATTATCAAAGGTTGGATGAATTTCCATTCTGCTAAGCTCGTAGGAAGAAGCAATATCTCTTTCAATTTTTGAAAGCACGTTAAAAGGAACATAGTAAGGAAAAACTATGTTTGCACTTATTATTCTCTGTTCCTTGTCAGCCTTTGCTGTGTAGGAAATGATGCTGTTCAAAATTGCGGCATCCTCACCTGAGGGAGAATATTTGTTGAATAGCTCTAAAAAAGATTTAGCCATTTAAATACGTCCTTATTGTTTTTCTTGTGATAACTTTTGTGCTTCCTTCATTAAGACATCAAAAAAGTCGCTCATGGGAACTTTCCCAACTATCTCGCCTTTTTTGAATAGTAAACCTTCGCCCTGACCGCCTGCAATACCGATGTCAGCCTCTTTTGCTTCACCCGGACCGTTAACTGCACAACCCATGACTGCGATTTTCATATCCCAGTCCTTGTCTTTAAGGGCTTGTTCAAGACGCTTTGCCGTGTTAAATACATTAATGTTGCATCTTGAACAGGTGGGGCAGGAAACAATTTTCACGCCTTTTCTTATACCAAGAACTCTAAGTAAATCCTTTGCGGCTTCCACTTCCTTTATAACATCATCGGAAAGGGAAACGCGTAGTGTGTCGCCAATACCGTCACAAAGAAGAGAGCCAATGCCTGCACTTGATTTAATAAGACCGCTTCTTTCGGTTCCGGCTTCTGTAACACCAAGATGAATGGGGTAGTCAGACATCTGTGCAAAAAGCCTGTTGGCTTTTATAGTTGATGTGACGTCTGAGGACTTTATTGAAACAACGGTGTCGTAGAAATTAAATTTTTCAAGGAGCTTTACATGAAACATTGCACTTTCGCATAAAGCCTCCGGCGTTGGTGCACCGTATTTTTCAAGTATGTGCTTTTCAAGAGAGCCGCCGTTTACGCCGATTCTTATGGGAATGTTTTTCGACTTGCAAATATCGGCAACGGCCTTGACTCTGTCCTCAGAACCAATGTTTCCGGGATTAATTC
>JAGBCG010000215.1 GCA_017938055.1 Clostridia bacterium | reverse complement strand
TTATGTTGTTTACAGCATAATTCTTTCCATATCGCTTTACAAGGTTCTGAATTTGTATCATATGGGTCTTCCTTTCCTTAATTGGATTGATGTATTTGAGAACAGGCTGTCACATTGATAGTGAACACAACGCTCCCTGTACGGTATTTCGTCTGTACATCTCTGCATCTATTGCGTTTAATACTTCAAATTTCTTTATGCTCCACAGAGGTGCAACAAGCTCGTCACGTTTTCCGTCACCTGTCAGCCTTTGAATAACAATTCGGCTGTCAAGCTGCTCAAGCTGGTCACATATAAGGCTTACGTATTCGTCCTTTTCAAAAACTTTAAGTGTACCCGCATTGTAAAGCTGTTCGCATACAGTGCCTTTGATTACATGTAAAAGATGCAATTTTACTGACCAGGGCATAAGCTCATTCATTCGACAAACACTTTCCATCATCATACTCTTGTCCTCATAAGGAAGCCCGTTTATAAGGTGAACGCATACATTTATTCCAAGGCTTTTGAGAGTATTGAAGGCTGAAAGAAAATCGGCATACGTTGAGCATCTGTTAATAACCTTTCCCGTTTTGTCATGAACGGACTGAAGTCCAAGCTCTACAGTAAGAAAGGTTTTCTTTGAAATTTCCTCTAAAAGTGCGTAACAGTCCTTGCTTATACAGTCAGCACGTGTGGCAATACTCAGTGCCACAACATCATCACAGTCAACCGCCGCCTTGTACAATTCACGAAGTCTTGACACAGGAGCATACGTTCCCGTTCCTGTCTGAAAATACGCCATATAAGATGTATTCTTCCACTTTTTGTTCATTATGCTTTTTATTTCATCAAACTGACTCTTTACGGAATAAGCAGGATTGCCTGCAAAATCTCCCGACAGCTTGTCACTGCAGTATATACAGCCTCCCACGCCCTTGCTTCCGTCACGGTTTGGACATGTAAAGCCGCCTGAAAGTGAGATTTTAGCTATTTTTGTCCCAAACTTTTGTTTAAAAAAATAATCTAATGTATGATACCTTTTTCCAAGATACGGTCCGTTGTTCATACTGTGTACCTATACAAAATATTTATAAATTTCATTTTTAGCAACGCCTCTGTCTTTTGCACACTTCTTTATTGCTTCCATTTTTGTAAGTCCGCTTTGAATATAGTGTAAGGCATGCTCTTCAACTGTCATTTCTTTCCAGAAAACATCCTGTGTGTCTTTTGAACATCCCTCAACAATTATTACATATTCTCCTCTTGGCTCTTTGTCCGCAAAGTATTCAATGGCCTGTTGAAAGGTGGTATACTGAAACTGTTCATTGAGCTTTGTAAGCTCTCTTGCAAGGCAAATATTACGCTCGCCCAGGGCTTCTGCCATGATTTTCAGCGTTTTTATCAGCCTGTGAGGTGCTTCATAAAACACAGTTGTACGGCTGTCATTCTTTACCACCTCAAGCACCTGTGCCATTTCCTTTTTATCGGTGGGAAGAAAGCCCTCAAACACAAAGCGACGTGATTTCATACCGGAAGCTGACAACGCCGTTACAAACGCACACGCCCCCGGCACGGGAATTACCTTTATTCCATTATCTCGGCAAAGCCTTACAACGTCCTCACCCGGATCACTTATTGCCGGAACTCCCGCATCCGTGATAAGAGCCCCTGCCTTGCCCGACATGAGCTTTTGCAGAATTATTTCACCTGCACCGTTTTTGTTGTGCTCGTGATAGCTGACAAAGCTGTTTTTTATTCCGTAAACCGACAAAAGCTTGCCCGAAACCCTTGTATCCTCCGCCGCAACAAAGTCAACATTCTCAAGCACATGCTTTGCTCTTTCGGTAATATATAAAATATTGCCT
>JAGBCG010000214.1 GCA_017938055.1 Clostridia bacterium | reverse complement strand
TACTCATTTTTCCTCCTAATCTGCGGCATATATCAGCTTTACTGCCGCACCTTTCAATTCAAATAGTCCATTTTGTGTACTCAGCCCGTAACCAAACCTGTAAAGCTTCATTTCGGGCAGCTTTATATCAACACACACATCTTCGTCTTTGCCGGAATATATGCTCTGTGAAAAATATGGTTTGTCACCATTGTAAAGCGTGAGAATAACCTCGGAGCCTTGCGACAGACTCATATCCAGCTTCATTCCAACGATTCTCTTTTGTATCAAAGGTCTGCCTAGGTCATATTTTTCTGTTACAAAAGAACATTCATCGTGGTTATTGTCAGCGTTATATTTTGTTACAAGTGCATTTGAGCTTTTAATGCAATAAAGCTTTCGGTTCATGCTTACAAGCATGTCACCTTCCAGATTGTCCCATATGTACCACACAAGTCTTCCCTGTGAATTTTCATAGCTTGATGAGCGTGTAAATCCACACATTCCGTAATCCCAGATATAGATTTTTTCAGCGGTGCAAAAATAATACTTATTATCATAGTCAAGGGAAAAGCCGTTTTTCAAAAGCTCTGTATCACACGTCAAAATACCGTCTACACCGTCATTTACATTACCCGAAATAGGTAAAACATTCAATTCTCCCGTTTCGTCCGCATAGTAAACGATATGTATTCCGTAAGCTGAGTTTGCAAACACCACCCTGTTTTCCACAAGCTGTATACTTTTGGGAACATCACAGCCCACATTTGAGGTGATTTGCTTTACGCTGAAAAAGCCGCCTGTGTCCACTAACTTATAGCTCATTCTGTATATTGACCTGTCAGTGAAAATCAAAAGGCTATCGTACATTTTTGCAAAGCCTGTTATTATGTCACAGCCATCACCAAGCTTTTCTATACTGTTATCATAAAAGCACAATGGGTCTATAAGCTCGCTTTTACAATATTCTCCGGGTCTTTGTCTGTTTCCTCCTGCGAAAATACGTGTTCCTCCCGCATCAGTGCCGCCATAGGCAATACATTCTCTGCAGCCTGAGAAAAGGTTGTTGAATTTTATAATTTGCGGGTCTTCAAGATAGTACTCTATCGTCACAACCTTATCATCAACACTCTTTTTAAGATGAACCCATTTTTTCGTGCATTTTTCTTCATTTACCTCAAGTTCTTCACCATCGGCAAATGCCTTGACCTTTCTGTTCACATCTCGGTTTTCGGGAAGTGCAAAAGCACTTTCCGAGCTTTCGTCATACACCACGGAAATTCTGGGAGCAAGCAGGTTTGGATGAAAATTATCTGTTTTCAAACCGGTTGCAACTTGAGTATTTAAGCTTTCCATATAAATTGGTGCTTTTGGGTATTCCTCAATGCAGTTAAAGCTTCTGTCAACAGAAAAAACGTATGTGTCACTGTAAAGATACAGCTTTGAAGAAAACTCGCAAAACATGCTGTCCTTGTCAGGTACTCCCTCATAAAGCACCTGCCAGTTGCTCTCACCGTCACAAAAGGTATATATCTTGTTTCCATAATGCATAACAATTCTTTCGCAATAAGGACGACACGTAATACTGTGAAAGCTTCCCTCATCCTGTATAGACGAGCCTTCTATTTGCTCAAACGAGCCTCTGCACTTGATGCCTAAATTATGAGGAACAAGATTTTTCATGGCAACACACTTTGAAAGGTCACTGCTTTGCCAGTGGGCTTTGAGATTTATTCCGTTAACCGGAAGCGGAAGAGCTGCTATCTTTTTGTTTTCTCTTGTCTTACCTATTATGGTAGTTGGAATATATGCCATCAGTTAATCCCCCGCTTTTTGTGCGTGCCGTAAAAGCCGTTTCTTGTTTTTTGACTGGTTTTCACCTCAAAAGCACCCTCGCATAAGTCCTTATATTTATACAGCAGTCTTGTGTAGGTGGATGCCTCGTCCTCTGTGCACAGCTTGCTCGCCGCAAGACACACCACAGCCTCAAGTGCAAGCTCATCAAGCTCTGTTTCAAAGTCATCGCTTGTGTTTTCATCTATAAAAGGTGCACTGAGTCCTTTACTTGCGTACAGCACTTCGTATACTTCAACAAGTGCCGAATATATTGCACTTGAAATGCCACCTTCAAGCTGTGCCTTTCTTGAACCGTTGTATACAGCACCGCCATCCTCATTAAAATACTGTCCCAACGTCATAAGAATACGTTTTTTGATGTACCCCAAAGTAAAAGGCGTTTGCTTTGCAGATTTCATAGTCATTCTCCTTTCTGTTATACTATTAAAAAACCCTGCGACAGCTTCTTTGCTCAGCCGCTGCCGCAAGGCAATCATTTAAAGTGTATTATAGAACATACAGTAAACGGACGTATCTGAGCTAGCAAATACTGTTACGGATGAACAAAAATCAAGGCTCTCGCCGCTTCTTACAATAAAAGCATCTGCGTCTTCTTCTGATGCCTTTGCTTTGACAAACACATCGCAGTCTGATGGCTTAAGAGTACAGCAGAGTCCCTTTGTATCAATTACAGCTTTGGTATTTGCTTTTATCGTGATACATTTTACCTCATCGGGTATTTTTGAAATAAAGTTCATGCTTTTTCACTCCTTATGCAGGATTAGAAAAGATAATAGGTCTTGCATCGCCAAAACCAAAGGCAAAATCAACGTAACCGATGTAGTCTGTTACAAGAGGATTGTCCTGAGGTGAAACAAGAACTGTAGGCTTTGTAATGTACACAAGCTTTAAAACTTCTGAAAGCATAAGTGAATCGGCAACTGCCCACTGCTTGCCTGTGAAGCCTGCGTTTCCTCCGCCTACAACAAGATACTTCATGCCATAAACGGGATTTGCCGCATTTTGTGCTGCACTCTCATCAGGATTCTTTTCGGGAATAAGTCTTGAATTAGGTCCGCAGATTTCCTTAGCTTTTGCTTCAAGCTCAGGGCTTACAAGAAGCAGGTCCATGTTGCACGCAAAGGGAAGTCCGTCAGGTGTTACAAAGCGGCTTGCCTGTGTCTGTGCCTTTGTAATGGCAGCAACAGAAAGGTTGTCATGTATGAGGTTTGAGAATGTGCCACAGCCCTCCTCACAGCTGATAGGATGCTCTGTGCTTGCCCAGGGCTTACCGTCAGCACCAACATTTGTGAAAGCAGAGCCGAAAAGTCTGTAGAACTCATTCAGAACAGTCATGTATGCAGAGTCTGCAAGACGTGTTCCTATCTTCTTGGATTCTCCGCTATAGTCGAGCTTTGCCTTTTTAAAGGAGGAGGTCACTCTCAAAGCATGCTCTTTGGGAGTTATGGTTGTAATAAAGGTACGCTTTGAATCGGCACTTGCAACGGTTGTTCCGTCATAAACGGGCATTTCGCCATAACCGCCGACGCCCTCGATTCTAAAGTCTACATCGTCCTGATTTACAACGTCGCAAACCTCTGAAATAACATCAAGTCTTTTTGCATATCTCAAATCAAAACGCTTTTTGATAAGAGGATAAAGGTCATTATGCCATGTATAAATATCGTTCATTGTAATTTCTCCTTTTTAAAGTATTAGTTGAAAAGCTTTGAGCCAAGGACTGCTTCAATAGTAAGAGTTTCTGTGTTGCAGGAAACCACTGTGAGTGCAGCATCATTTCCAGACGCGGCTGATGCACAAAAGTCCTTTGCAGACTCGTCAATGCTTCCAACAAATCCTGTTGCAGGTACAAATGCATACTTATCACCCTTGCAAGCTGCTCCTGCTTCTTCAAGTGCAAATACTGCCTTGTCGCCTGAAACTGCTACTGCGGTGATTTTTCTTCTCTTGCCACAGTAATCAGTATTGGTGCTGTCAGAATTTTTGCTTACAAGCACAAGGTATCCCTTGCAGCTATTGTCAATGCCTGTGCTTTCACATGCAAAGCTTGTTGCATCCGAGTTTTCACTTGCTTCAAAAATAGGACAGGGCATCTTGTATACGCCACCAAGAGTAATATCTACTCTGATTTTATCTGCATTTGCTCTTGAATTGAGAATATCTTTTTCACCGGAATGGTCCTCTGCGGCAACACCTAAAACGCTGCCGTTTCCATCTTTATTTACAACACCATTCTGGTCAATGTAAACTACTGTACCACTCGTAATTGCTGTGTTTTTTTCAATGTCAAATTCTTTAATTGCGGGGGTATTTGCTCCCGTAAGACTGAATGAATAAATCATAGTTTTTCTCCTTTACAAAATTAATCAGTTAACAGTCCGTGTCGGACTCTTTGGAATTGATGAAAGAAGCTCGGCGTACTCTCTGTAGGAAAGTCCCGCACTTTTTGCTATTTCCATCTGCTGTTTGGTTAAACCGTCGCTGACAGGTGACGTACCCGAATGGGAAGAAAAGGCGGTTGAAGACATGGGAGAGCTTCGTCTTTGTTCATAAGAAAAATTGTCTTCGTGCGGCTGTTGTTCAAAGTCAGGATTCTTTCTGTCAAAAGCAGAAAGAAATCTGCAATAATCTTCGCAAATATCCATAAGACTTTGCTTTTTGCCTTTAGCAAAGCTTTGAAACATGTCGCTGTCAAAAAGCTTGTTCATGTCAGCAGCCGGATACTTTTTCTTAAACTCGCACAGACCGCTTATTTCTACAAAGCCGTCCTCAGACAAGCTGTCATTTTCCTTTTCTTTTACAATATCGTTTCCGCCTTGTGACACTTGCTCATAAGCCTGCACGCCTTTTTCCTCCTTTTCTTCGTTTTGCTGGCCGTGATTTACCTCACGTAAGTTTTCGTCATTACCCACCGACTGTGCTGCGACACAGCCTGTGTCATCAATGCAAGACTCCTTGACAAGAGGATTTTTTTCGGAAGCCTCCGTTTTTTTATCCTCAGTACCTGAGTCGCATCTTTCACAGACACCGTCATTAGCATTAAAGTCTGACAGCACATTTACAAGCTTTTGTGCAATTTCGCTGTAGGACTTGCCTTTGAACTGTTCTTTTGCAGAAAGAGTCTTTACCAACTGCTTTACAGGCAAAAGTGATTCATTAATCTTTCGTTCCCGCTTGATTCTGTCGGTTATGAGTGCTTCCACCTGCTGTTTGGTAAAAAGCTTCTGCTCAGCGTCAGTTGAATGTTCAAGGGGATCATTTATATTATCCGAAAGCACCTGCTTTTCGGTATCTGTGGCATTTGTGGTTGTATTTGTCATATTTGTTCTCCTTTCAGGATTTTTTCCTCTTCAAGAATCTGTTGTAAATCCATGTCTTTTTCGCCGTATACACTGTCAAAAAAATCGCAAATCTGCTCGCTTTCGGGAATACCGATTGTTCTGACATACGCCTTTGCGATATAGTAGTTTTCTTTTGTGATATTCATGTTCATGAGTGTTGAAAGTGACGAAACAGTAAATGCTTTTGAATTTGACAAGGCACTTCCAAGGTGTACTGTGACATCAAGTGAGGGAATATACCTGTTCTCACGTGTTCCTTTGACATATCCGCCGTAACGGAACACAAAACCGTCGTCATTTTCAAGTCCCATTCTGATAATTCTGCCATCGTTGTAGTTTTCAAGTGCCGTCATGTCACAAAGAAGGAAAAGACGTTTAAAGCCCGCTGTTCTGTCTGCATTTTTGAGATTTTTTCTGCTTTCGCTTCTTTCATTAAGAAGTGCAATGCCGGTTGCGGTTGTAACATTTGAGGGTTCTTTTCCCTGACTTACTTCAAAGTTACCTGTTGTGTTTTCAATAAGTCCCTGCCAGTATGCAGAATTTGCGTAAAGACCTGTCTGGGCAGAGGAAGCATTACCAAGACGTGTTACCTTTCCCATCATACCGGGACGAAGCTTCCAGACAGAGCCGGGTGAATTGTCAAGAGTTTCGCCGTCGCATAAAGCATTTTCCTCTGCAACAATAATATCATTTGATGAGAAAGCACTGTTGAGCTGAGCATACGCAAGCTCACGGTCCTTGGCATCTATAAGGGGAATAATAAGGTCGAGTTCACTTTTTCCCCAGAGAGAATTTTCTCTTGGAAGCTTTGAGTATATTACAAAAGGAAAACTGTCGAAATCTGTGTTATTCCAGTATTTAGGTATGTATCTTATCTCCTTGCCGTTGATAAGAACGCTTAAAGCTATGTCACCCGCTTTCCACTTGTAGGTGCGTCTTCTTTTTATTCCGCCGTCACTTTCGGTAATTACGCACTGTCCGTCTGTGGGTTGTCTGAACCACCATTCCGTAATTTTTACGATATCCTCATTTACATCAAAGCTGTCGGATATTAGGTTTTCATCTGTATCAAAAAAGCCTGTTTGAGTAAGATAAGAGGAAAAGTCCTCATCTCTTGCAATTAAATCACTTTCAAAAACTCTCTTTGCACGATTTTTGTGCATGGGATATACATAGCCTATATATTCACAGCCATCCACATCGCTTGCCGCAGGGTCTGTCACAATGCGTTTGATATCGGCACACTGAATTGAAACATCTCCCATATCACAGCCAAATCTTACTTTGTCATCCCAGCAGACCTTGTAGGCAGCCGAGCCGTAAATATTAAGGCTTCTTTCATTGCGGCTGTTCTTATACTCCATATCGTTGTTGTCGCAGATGAATTTTACTATTTTTTCTCGCTGTTTTGCTTTATCAAGGTCGGTTTTGTCACGGGGTGAAAACTCAAAAGAGGGTATTGCGGGCTGAAGCTGTGTTTCCACATGTATAAATCCGTCGGTGCTTTGAGAAGCAAGCCAGGGTAGTCCGCTGACGGATGCAAACTCTGATGATGTTGCTCTTATGTCGTGGTCACCGTCATAATACCTTCTCATTTTGCTCCAGTATTCATTCAGTGAGCTTTTGTGCTTTGAAGCGTAATCAAACAAAAACGATACTGTTTCCTCACGCTCAAAGGTTGTGGAATAGCAATGAAGCTTTTCCTTTTTTAACATTCTGGTGGTGTTGTAGTTTTTCATCTTATTCTCCTATCCCTTTATTTTTCTTTTTGATAAGTTTAACTTTTTAGAAAGCTTTATGACTTTACCGTCTTGTTTTGTTAAGGGTTTTCCGTACCTTGAAACAGCAAAATACCTTAGTGCATCAGGTGCATGAGTAATGTTATGGGGCTTTGTTGACACGTCTCCAAAGCGGTGAGTATCGTGCATCAACAATGGTAGACACCTTATGAGATTTGTGCAGTTTCGCATAATAGTTAGCGTTGCTTCCTGCTCTTTGGTATGTGGATTTTCACGCAGCTTAAAAAGCTCTTTTAAACACATCCAGCCATCTATTC
>JAGBCG010000213.1 GCA_017938055.1 Clostridia bacterium | reverse complement strand
TTTGCTCTTATAAGAAGTGTGCCATCCCATCTGTTCCACTCATAATAGAACTGATTAAGGTTATAGAAGCCTGCAGAGGGATTTGCACAGATAAACAGTTCATCATCAACGACCGAATAGTTGTCTTCGTCCATCGTAAAAGCAACACCATCTATTTCAAAACTCTTAAAATTTACAGTCTTTTCTGAAATAAATTCAATAGTTTTGATATAGAATTTGGCAATAGCAGACGCAGGGTCAAATCGAATTCCTCGAATTTCTCCGTCCCATGTTGCTATAGAACTTAAATCAAAATAATAATCATGATATTCTCCGTCGCTATATGCCGGAATATATGCAGCAATAGAAGCATTCGCACTATCCGATGATACATTCGAAAAGAAGACGTCAATTCTGTTGCTTTCGCAGGGATCAATCTTGATACGAATGTGAAGCCATCTTGCATCATCAGCGTTGAAGTAGTTTTCTGGTAAACTTTTTATTGAGATATGACCATCGTTGGTAGTTGTTGTTCCAACCAAAGCTTTCTCCTCAGAATCATATCCAAGATCTGTTACCTTAGCAAGTACTTTCCAAAGGTTGCAATCCTCAGAGCTTTCAAAATCCCATGTCTTTACACGCTCATACTTGCTGTAATCTTCTTCGACAAGATATGTCTTTCTCATAGGGATACGTCTTGCCGAGTATAAATAACCAAGTCTTGCTTTTTGATTGTCTGTAGGCACAACATCAAAATGCTCAGAATCTTCGGTTCCTGCCACTGATGAGAACACACGTCTGTGTGCATCCATATAGCCAAATCCGTTAAGACCTGATGGGAATACATAGTGTCCTTCTCCGTATTCATTCCAGGTGTTAGTTAAAATACTCTTTGTATGCCAATCATCAACTGCTCTGTCTGCATACATTGGCAAATACACTTCTTTTGACCAACGAAGGATTTCTTCAAATTCCTCAGCAGTTGCAAGAGGTGTTCGTGTTTCTGTCCAACCTATATTATTAAAGCCAATACCCACGCTCGCAGATAATGTAATATGACCTGCATCAAACGCATCAAGCATTCTTGTCTTCTGATAATCAGCAGTGTACGCAAGTTCATCAAAGTGGTATGCAGCCTTTGCATCGTATCCACATTCTGCAAGTTCCTGATTAAAAGCAGCATTACTAGATGAATCACTCACATAGACTATAACACCGTCAAAACCAAGATTTTTGCATTCAGCATCCATAAAGTTAATTGCTGCCTTTACACCCTCTACAGTACCGTCCATTGTCTTCATAAATTGCTGATGAGAATATATTGATATAACAGGCTTGTTGTCAATACAGAAATATCTTTCATCTGTTAAATACCAGTCTACCCAGTAAGGCCAGATTCCATTGCAAAAATCATCCATCGTACCATCGTAACCAACATTTTCCCACATAATTGAGAAGTCAAGCATGTCAGAATACTTCGCATTGAAATAACCGTCATGAATTGCATCATCACAAGTTGAAGGCTTTTTAATATTGTCATTGAAGCCGCCCTGATACCAGCAAAAACGCTGATAATCATAGCCGTGCTCAACCATGAACTTAATTTCCCAATCGGCTACTTCCGCAATACCTTCATCATAGTATCCTAATACAGGTGTTATATCTTCATACGGAGATATGGAGTCCCAACCAAAGTGAGAACCTTCTCTCCAGAGAGAGCAAACACTCATACCGCTGTACCATTCGTCATCATTTACAGGTACGGGTACAGGACAGTAGTCAGGATAGTCAAACGTGTTAAATACTTTAACATCGTCAAAATAGAAGTCACCTGTACCAGCTGTAGAAATCACAATGTTATCTATACCGTCTTCTGTAAAGGGAACTGTTAAGCATTTCTTACCATTAATCTTAACAAGAGCTGTGTCCTTAGCCGTATCAGCTTCTACTCTCAACTGTTGCCACACATTTGTGTTATAATTTCTCACAAGAGTTCCGTCAGCTGTTGTAATCACACCATCTTTGGCATTAACAGCCAACGCCGTCTTGCTTCCATTCATAATTGCAAGAGTAGCATCCTGTCCCTCAGGAACAACAAAATATGTTTCGTATACAAAGGTATCACTTACCTTATTAAAGGTCTTCGAAGCACTGCCTTGTCCGTTTATATTAAAACTGATTTTATCATAATCGGAATTAATAGTCTTAAGAAGTGCGTTATCTACTTGCCAACCAAATGGAACAGTACCTGCTTTTCCATGGTAAAAATTCTCGTTAACATCATAGTTCCAGTAAAGAAAAACGCTATCTACAGTTATGCAAACCTCATCTTCCTCGGTTGTGCTGATAATAAGTCTTGAAAGATCTGATGCAGATGTTGACATATCATAAACACCGACATCTGTACTATTTATAATAACCCTTGCTTCTCGGCTGTCAAGATCCATCTCCACCTTAAGTATTACTCTGCCATCAATAAAATCGTATTGCGTCGATGTTTTTTTATCACCTATTGCATAGAATACGTTATCATCATTGAAAAGCTCAAAGAGCAGATTACCTTCAAGGTCTTCAAAATATAAACGTGAGCCGAGGTTACTTACATTATAGGATACTTCAAGAGTAACTATTCCTGTATCAACCGTTGTCACTTCTTTACGAATAGTAACCTTTTCTTCGTTAGAGAAATCAACCAGTTGCTTTGTGCTGTATTCTAAGTTACTTATTGAAGAACTCAGCGGATTCTCATACGTCCAACCGGAATCTATGTGTTTAAAGCCACCCGGCTCACACCACATATCTAAATCTTCAATGAGGTAGACCGCAGGTTTTCTTGCACCAAACTCGGAGAGTGTTCCTGATTTTCTGTTTTCAGGAAGAACCGCACGGTTAATGATTTGTGCCATTTCATATTTTTTTATAGGATTTGTTGCAAGGAAACTACCATATTCATCAGTTCCCATAACAACACCTGCTTCGTACAGCATCATAAGATCATCATAATATTCTTCTGTTTCTGCAACATCGGGAATACTATTAATGTCATTTATAGGCTGATAACAGTGAGCCGGCAATGCATTTGCGAACATCTGTACAAACTCATAACGCATAATGTTTCGGTCATAGTTTGTAAATTGCCCCTCTTGAATTAAACCATTTTCTATGGCGTAATCTATGTACATATCGTACCCTTTGTCGCCGGAAACCATGTCAATTTCATTGTTGTTATAAATTGCATTCATTCGGCTTACCAAGACAACCGCTTCTGCCACGGAAACATTACTTTCAGGAAGCATAATTCCGGACAAATCATTGTCTTCAGATAGTATGAACCACTCATTTGAATTTGGAATACTCATGAGCTGCGTTTCAGGAGATCCATGAACCTCCGAGAAGACTTCTGTACTTGCCAAAGTCGTTAATGTTACGGCTGAAACAGCTAAAGAAGTTGCAAAAAGCTTTAAAAACAGTGAATTTTTCATCCGTCTTCTCCTCTTCTTTTATTAGATTTTATTATATTATGTATTTTTTTATATTATATCACTATTACCCATTCTTTTCAATATAGCATTTCGCTCAAAAATCCTGATACACTTTTGTACAATATATACAACCAAATAATTACTATTTTTTTACAAAAAAAGACGGACTGCCTAAGCAATCCGCCTTTATTGTTAAGATTTGTCTTTATTCCACAACAGATACTTGAATATTATCTATCATGTATGCATAGTTAACGGGTACGCCGTCAATCTCAATAGGACTTGAGAATATTGTAAAATAGTCAGAAGCTCTTTGAGGTGATTTTTCAGAAACGGTATGTGTTACAGACAATTTAACCCAGCCATCACTTGTAGAAATCTTAGTGCTGCCTGTTGGGTGGTCTGCCATATCCTTTAAAGATCCGTCAGCCTTATAGTCTGTGTATCTGAAGTTAGGACATATAGCAACGTCAACAGCAGGATTACCGTTAATGTCACCAACGATTCTTACCTCATAATCAACCTTATAGGTTACACCCGGCTTGAAGCGAGTAGGCATAACAAGATAAGTCCAAACCTGAATATCTTTTCTGTCAGTTGTAATAAGGAATGCTCTGTTGCCGGGACGAAGATCATCATCAACAACGCTAACCTTTGATGCATCTGTACTGAATTCAGCACCAATGCTTGCTACCTGAGCATCTGCGTTCTTTACATAGAAAGGCTTTCCTTCATCGACAAGCATAAGATTCTTCAAATATTCCTTTTCAATATTCAAAGCAGCCTGAGCTGATTCAGCATGAGCGGGATCCATATTGAAGTGAACATAGTCAATAGTAAATGTACCCATTCTGTTATCAGTGTCTACTCTTACATCAGTACATACACCCGTCCACTTTTCATGAGCCTCAAGATCAAGTGTTGCTGTTATAAAGCCCTCATCATCAGGAGTGAGTGTTGACATATCAAAGTCCACCCTCTTGAGCTCATTCATGGATGTTTCCATGGTTGTTACAAAGTATACAGAAAGTTTCTGAGAGTTTGAGCCATCGCTCTCGTCAAAATCAGGTCTAAGTCTTATTGTCAGACTGTCGTATACGTCTGTATCAACACTGAGACCGCCCTTATAGATCTGTGGATCATAGATACCAAACTTATCATTAAAGACTGAGGTAAATGTTATGTAACCATTATTAACATCACCTGAACCGTTGTAAATCAGCCATCCTTCAAGGTCGCCGGGAACATTAAACTCATATTCAAACGGAACTCTTGACTCAATTTCAGCCTTAAGATCATCAGCTCTTA
>JAGBCG010000212.1 GCA_017938055.1 Clostridia bacterium | reverse complement strand
GCAAACGAGGACACACTGCTTTATGGTGTAGAAGTAAAGTTTTACAATATGGAAGTAGAAGTAAACGAAATGCTTGAAAGCAAGTATGACGGTCTTTACATAATCGGTGACGGAAGCGGTATAACACATTCGCTGTCTCACGCATCTGCAAGCGGTGTATATGTCGCAAGAAATATTCTTGGAATATAATAACAAAGAAGACTATGACACGGATTTTTTGCTGTCCTGTATGTAGCAATGCTCTTGTAAAGGAGCAGAATGACCTTCGTTGCATTAAGGGACACAGCTTTAACATTGCAAAAGAGGGATATACAAATCTCGCACTGTCAAACCGCAGTCACACAAAGGTGTCGGGCGATGACAGGGATATGGTCAAATCACGTACGCTTTTCCTTGAGGGTGGATATTATGAGCCATTGCGTGAAAAGATGTGTGATTTGATAGAAAAAACAAATATCAGCTCTCCTGTGCTTGTTGATTCGGGCTGTGGTGAGGGATATTATACACATTCATACTGCAAGACGGTTTTGAAAATGGGCGGAAGAACAGCGGGTATAGACCTGTCAAAAGCCGCAATAAAGCATGCGGCAAAAACCTGTCCTGACGCAGAGTTTGCCGTGGCATCGGTGTATCATATTCCAATAGCTGACAATACGGCGGATATTGTGGTAAACTGCTTTTCACCGCTTGCACCGGCAGAGTTTTTCAGGATTTTGAAAAAAGGCGGATATTTCTTTTATGTAGTGCCGGATGCGGCACATTTATGGGAGCTTAAACAGGTGCTTTACGATGTTCCGTATGAAAACGAGGTAAAGCTTGAGGAATATGCCGGATTTGAGTATGTGGACACTGTGCAGGTGAAGAACAAATTCACACTTGACAGCACAGAAAAAATTCTTGCACTGCTCAATATGACTCCTTATGTTCACAGAACTGCCCGCAGCAGCATTGAGAAGCTGAAAAAGCTTTCAAGCCTTGAGGTTACTGCACAGTTCAGAATTATTGTTTACAGAAAAGCTGATATATAAATCATAAACTGTTTTACTTTTACGGCAAGGCAGTTTTTTTGTTGTGAAGTGTATAAAAAACAGGCTGATGAAAAAATCATCAACCTGTAATAATAAACTATTAAAACGATTAGTTACACTCTGCATTGAGAGGTCCTGCAAGCTCTTTGAGATAGAAAAGACGTCCGGGAAGTGTGGGGATAAATGAGGACGTTATGCTCTTGTCGGGACCGTAGTGAAGTGTTGTTAAAAAGCTCATGCCCTGCCACTGCATGCCTCTGCCCAAAGCACCGTCAGCACCACCGATAATGTAATCTGCCTGAAGGAAAAGACCTGGGCCTATGGTGTTTGCACGGCAAGGTACGAGTGTTGTACGGCTCTTGAAGCTTGTAATAGCATTTTGCTCAATGGTGAGAGGATGAAGCTTTGCTCCTATACGATAGCACTGTTGCTTCCATTCTTCAACAGTTTCATAGTCATCTGCAAACTGAGGCTCCCAGAATGCAATGTGGCACATTCTGCCGATACCGAATACAAGTACAAGCTTTGCACCCTCTGCCTTGAGAGCTGCAATCTTTCCGGGATATGTAGGAAGATTTTCCTTTGTTGCAAAGTTACGCTGACTTTCGGGAATTGTGTTTTCGCCGAGCTTGTTGAAGAATGCTTCTTTCATGCT
>JAGBCG010000211.1 GCA_017938055.1 Clostridia bacterium | reverse complement strand
GCCCAAACTTCAGATATACTGATTATGATACCGCAGGAACTTTAAAGGATTCAGTTGACCACGCTCATAGCAGCAGAAGGGTTTCTACAAGTGACGGATGGATTAAAATGTCTGTAACGCATACAGTAGCAGAAAACTCTCCGTCAAGAGCATATGACCAGTTTGCAATATTCACAAGTCCTGACGAGTTTGACGGTCAAATAGTAAACTATGAATATATGATAGACAATATTGTTGTATCTGTAGTTGAATAAGAAAAAAGGGGATACCGTAATTGGTATCTCCTTAAGCTTTATAAAGAGCAAGTTTAGTGAATTTCAAATACACGCTTTATGCTTTTTGCTTTATAAGAGGTATTGTCAAATTCAAGAATAACAGCGTTAAACTGACAATCACCATCTGCCTGTTCAAATCGGACAGGCATTTTTGTCCGGAACTTTTTCAAAATACACTCGGTTTTAACACCAAGGATTGATTCGTACGCTCCTGTCATGCCAATGTCGGTAATAAAAGCAGTACCTGAGGGAAGAATTCGCTCGTCCGAGGTTTGTACATGTGTGTGAGTGCCTGCAACAGCAGAAAGTCTTCCGTCAAAGTACCTTGCAAAAGCTGCTTTTTCGCTTGTGGCTTCTGCATGAAAGTCGACTATTGCCAAGTCATAGCTTCCTTCCTCACGCTCTAAAATACGCTCAGCGGTTTCAAAGGGACATGCAAAGTTGTCAAGATAAACTGTTCCCATGAGCGAAATAACAAGTACCTTTACGCCGCCCGCATTGTACAGTACATATCCATTTCCGGGACAGGTGGCAGGGTAATTTGCGGGTCTAAGAATATTGTCATATTCATCAATTATTTGCTGCATTTCGTGCTTATTCCAGATGTGATTACCGCTTGTTATTACGTCAACACCACTCATAAAAAGCTGGTGTGCTGTGTCCTTGTCAAGACCATTTCCTTTTGCAGCATTTTCGCCGTTGGCAATAATCATATCAATAGCATTTTGCTTAGCAAAAGTATATAGATTATTTTTTAAAAATTCCACACCGCAATTTCCAACTACATCGCCAATCATTAGTATTTTCATGCTTTTTTGCCTTTCTGCTTGCTAAAATTCAACCCTTATAACGCTTGAATCGCTTGTAATGTAACAATTATCCTCACTGTCACAAAGAATACTGTTGTACCTTTTACTTATCGGCACAAGTGCAGACATTTCGTATTTGCCATCTTGGTTTGCTGAATACTTGTAAACACCATCAATACCTAAAGCATATAATTCTGTTTTTCCAATGGCAACATCCGAAATATCATCATTAATGTTAATTTCAAACAGCCTGTCACCTTCACAGTTAAAGCCTGTAAGTTTTGTGGAATTACCGGAAAGATTGTTAAGCTCTGAAAATATAATCATATCATTGGAGGTGTAATAGTCTTTGATTTTGCTTTGATTAAATTTATGTGAAGTGATTTCATCAAGTGTTGAGGTGTAAAATTTAATGCTGCTGTCAGTTATTACATAAATGTTCTTGCCGTTTTGTGAGTATGAAAGATATAGGGGAAGCTCATCAAAATCATCTGTAGTATGAATCGGCTCGTCCTTAGTTGTATCAAAGATTTTTACTGAGCATTTGTAAGAGCCGTTATCGGTTTTAACTGTAGAAACAGCAATATTTCTTCCGTTTGGTGATAAGGAAAGTGCAGAAAGATAGTTGTCCTCGGAAAGCCAGCGAAAATATTCGTTATAATTGTCATTATAGGCAATAAGGGCACTTCTATAGCCCTTTTCACCGGTGATAATGGCAAAACCCTTTTCGTTTATATCGGCACATCTTACGCCATAATTATATTTTTGAGAATATACTCTTGAAAATGAGTTGAAAATTGAAAGTTCATTTCCCTCAATGTCGTGAATGAGTATATTGTGCAAATCACATACTGTTGCGGGAGAGGAATATGAGTATGAATAGTTAAACAGCTTACTTCCCGAGAGCTCATACAGAGCAATGCCGGTTTTGTCAACTATTGCAACATTGTCACGCAGCATAAATATATTTGAGCTTGAGGTGGTATTGACTTGAAATTCCTCATCGTAGTAATGAGATGAACCGTCATTAAGTGTAATATATTTAGTAAGAAACTGAATATTTTCAATAGTTATATCGTTTCTGTATATCAAAATGCAGCATATAAGAAAAACTATTAGACCGAGTATAACTATGTATCTTGCAATCTTTAAAATGAAAGATGAGCTTTGATAATAATTTCCTGTTTTGTTATCATTCATATTCATTCTCCAATAAAATTAATTGATATTGCTTATAAAATGCTTCATGCCCTCAGAAGCATCCTTGGTTGCACGAATGACCGTAAGCTTAGACAGGGCGGGAACGGTGGATGAAATATAGGAGTGCATTTCTTTAATCTGAAACCTGTTTTGTTTTGCAGCATCGAAAAGGGATGCTAACCTGTCGCTTCGGTATACAACAAAAAAATTTCCGCCTGTTCTCAAAAGATAAAAGGCTGCAGCAAAAACATCGTAAATATTGCAAAGGATTTCATGGCGTGCAATGGTTTTATAGTCATCTGTGCACATTTTGCCGCTGTCGCTTGTCATGTAGGGAGGATTACAGGTAACAAAATCAAATGATTCAGATGGGAAAATCGAGCGAATTTCCTTTATGTCACCGTTGATAATATTGACTCTTCCGGAAAGGTTGCTGACATTTGCACTCATTTTAGAAATTTCACACGCAGTTTCATTAATTTCAACAGCACTTGCCTTCAGATTTTGCTGTGAATCACATAGCATAAGCGGGATTATGCCTGTACCCGAGCATAAATCGCACATAATTTTTCCGCCTAACGACTTGTAATATGACAGTACATTTTTTACAAGTAGAACAGCATCTGTTCCATAGCAAAAAACACCCGATTTTTGATAAACGGTAAGTGTATCGCTGACTTTTTCCGGCTTTAATCCGTCCATATTGCACCTGCTTTTAATTTTTTTCTATTATATCATAAATTAGATTTTTTTGCAACACAAATATTTAAAGTGTTACAGTATATTGCTTTAAATTTTCAATATTTACAGAATGTATCTGTTTGTGACTTTGTTTTATTACAAATAGCATTTATAATTTAAAGTGAATAATTTTGATTGGAGATGCAAATGAAAAATAATTTTTTAAATAGAATACTCGCACTCACTTTAAGTGCGATTTATATATCAGGCTGTGTGTCATTGTTTTCTTATGCAAATGGTGCAGATACTGTAATAAGTGATACATACAGACTTTCCGATGGCATAGTTTTTAAAAGTGAAACACTTGTTGACAATAATTCAAACACACATCAGTCATTTGTGATAGAATTTACTCCCGGAACAGAGCATAGCTCTATTGAATTTTTACATGGAAGCAATCTTAATACAAGAAATACAGTTACACATCTTGTAAGCAGTGCCGAGAATGTATCGGGAACACCTGTAGCTGCAATGAATGCTGATTTTTTCAATATGTCAACAGGACTTGCTGAATCAGCTATAATCAAAGATGGATTCCTATTAACTTCAGACAGGGATAACTATGCCTTTGCTTTTGACACTGAGGGAAAAGCATTTATTGATAAGCCGGCTATTACCATGGAACTGCTTACTCCCTATAAGCAATATAACGTTCTTCACTTTAATAAAGAGTTTACACAATATGGTCTGTATTTGTATTCACACCATTACGGAGATAAAACAAGAATTAATAAGCCAAGTGTAGAGCTGATTCTTTATCCTTATACTGAGATGTATGATTATAAAGGAATGGCTGAACTTTTGTATGGCGTAGATGATGTTCCCTTTGACCTTGAATCAACAGTAATCAATGAGGACGGAACTCAAACGGTTGCTATTGATGAGCGATACAAAACAGAAATTGATGAATACGCCTCACAAAACGGTTTTATTCAAAACGGCACTATATTTTATGTTCCCTCATTGCCAGAAGTAACGCTTGGAGCAGAAATTAAAGCATTTGTAAAGGAAATACGCTATAATGATGAGGGACAGAGCCTTGATATTCCCAAAGATTGCTTTGTGCTTGCGGCGGAAAAGGAAAATCAGTCCTTTAAGTTTGAAAATGTTGTCGAGGGCGACAGTGTTAGTGTTACATTTAATTGTAATGAAAAATTTCTAAGTGTTGATGAGGTTATTGGCTGCGGTGCACTTATTGTTAAGGATGGTCAAGTGGTTGAAAACACCAATCTTTCACATTATCTTTATGCAAATCCCAGAACAGCAATAGGTATAACTTCAGAAAACAAGGTGATTATGTTTGCCGTTGACGGCAGACAGGGAAGTTATAGTAAAGGAATGACGCTTAAAGCTCTTTCAGAACAGATGATAAGTCTTGGATGTGTTACTGCAGCTAATCTTGATGGTGGCGGCTCCACTGTTGTAAAAGCATCATTGCCAAAAACCGAAGGATTTGTAACTGTAAATTCACCATCAGACAAAAGTGAAAGAGCAGTGTCCAACGCTATTGGGTTTTATAATCTTGGTGAGCCTGACACCTCAAGGGCGTATTCATATCTTGATTCCGAGCATCGACTTGTTCTGTCAAACAGTTCTTTAGAATTGGGTCGGGCATACTTTGTTGATTTATCATATTATCCGTCAGGTGTATCTGAGATAAAAAACAATGAACGCGAGAATATACATAACGAGGGAGAAAATTTCGTTACTGATGATGAGGTTTTAAATGAGCTGTTACAGAGATCATCAGCTTATCAGGTAGAGCCAGAAACAGAAACAGAGGAACAATCATTACAATACGAATATGAGGGGTTTAGTTATACAGTTGCAGAAAATCAGGGTATAGTTCAGGACGGAAAATATTATCCAAATGGATATGTGGGTGATGTTTACATAATTTCAAACAGTCCAGACGGATTTACCAATGAAGCGGTTATGTACAAATCGCTTGGAGAGGTAGACAACATAATAATCAGTGGCGATAACAACAGCAGAATGTATGTAGGTGACAGCCTTGACTTTTCAGCTCGTGCTGTATATAAAGGATTTGATGTTGTTGGTGGTGATGACTGTTTTATCTGGCAATCAAACGACTCTGCGATTGAAATTGATTCAAACGGACTTGCTGTTGCAAACGCTGCTGCTGACAGTGTAATGCTTACCGCTTCCTTTGGCAAAACAACAGCCCAGATAGAGATTGTTGCTATGGATTTACCGTTTATAGATATTAGCTCCAACTGGGCAAAATCAAACATTATTCAACTGTATGAAAAAGGCATATCCATTGGTGAGCTTACACATGATGGCAGAATGTATTTTCCATCAAGAAATTTTACAAGAGCAGAATTTTGTGTAATGTTGTCAAGAGTTTTGGGCTATACGGATGCTGTTGACACAGTTGATGTCTTAGAAGAAAGCGAAATTATTGCCGATGAAACAGACTTGGTTGAAACCTTTGAAGAAAATCAGATGTCTGATATTGCAGATGCAGAAAATGAAATACAAGAAGATGTAATACAATCTGATGAAACTTCTTTAAGTGATGACAATTATGATAGTGAAAATTCATCCAACGATGACAGCTTATTAACCGTAGCTGAAAAAATACCCGACTATGTTGATTTTAATACGATTCCCGACTGGGCAAGAGATGCAGTTATAAAGCTTTATAATAACGGCTATCTTTCAGGCTTTGAGCACATAAGTGACGAGGGAATTATATTTGACGGCACTGCTTTTGTAACACGCCGGGAAGTTATAAGGCTTATTGGTAATCTTTTAGAAAATGCACCTGAAGATTATGTTGTAACACTTTCTGATGTAACTGAGGATGATGAAGATTATCAGTTTATAAGAAATGCGTTGTATCATGGTATATTTACAGGATATCTTGACGGAACATTACGAGCTGACAATAATTTGACACGTGCTGAAATCTCGGCAGTATTTATAAGATTTGAAGATGCTATAAAGAATAAATAAGCGTTATTCTGAAAAAGCTAAAACGGGTGATTATTTTGAATAATTTTATGTTTTTAGTTTTTCTGTTTCCGCTGTTTTGGCTTCCTGTTTTGCTCTTGTATAAAATTATAAGCGTTAATTTGTTTGTAACACTTGATATTGCTTTTATTATAAGCTGTGTAGTGTATGCTGTTTTTGAAAATGGTTTTTATAGCGGTATTGCGTTGCTGTTTTGCATTTTTATGCTTCAAATCTTAAGGATGATTTATAATGTTGTATCGAAAAGAAATCGATTTTTAAATAAAAGTTCAACTGTTTTGGTCCTAAAATTGCTTGATGACGGAACAGCACTGGCATTTGATGGCATAAGTATGATGTCTTTAAAAATCGATAGCGAATTTCGTATAAAAGAGGGGAGTGTCCTTCCAATTTCTATCAATGGATTTTAAAAAATTCTACAAATAAATTGACTTTTTATAAGATTTGTGATAAAATATCCAGTGTGTATTTGGGAATGGTGATAATTTATGTTTGAAAGCTTTATTAAATTTGTATCGTATATTGCTGTTTCAGGCTTATTGTCTAACATTTTCGGCTATTTGTTGCCAAGACATTTGCTTAATCCCGACATTTTTCCGTACAAATCATTTAAATGGGAAAAAGACGGTAGAGTTTATGAGCGAATTTATGTAACAAAATGGAAAACTAAAGTTCCGGATATGAGTAAGATTATCAAATCCTTGTATCCTAAGGTACTGACCAGAAAGCCTGATTCCAATCAGATGAATATTTTAATATTGGAATCGTGTACTGCTGAGCTTGTTCATGTTCTGCTTATTGCAGCAAGCCCGTTGTTGCTTCGCATAATAGGCGGCTTTTGGGGAAAGTTTTATTTTGTTTGCAACATTTTAGGCAATATACCGTACATAATTATTCAGCGATATAACAGACCAAAGTTTAAGAGAGTGTATGCTTTGCTTTGTATCAGAGAGCAAAAGAATCACTCCTTGGAGGAAACAATTAATGAAAGTGTTAATACTGTCATGTAACACCGGTGCCGGTCATAATTCGGCAGCAACAGCTGTTAAAAATATGATGATAAAATTAGGGCATGAATGTGTTACAAAGGATGCACTCAGCTATGCATCTGAATTTTTTTCTAAAGGTGTCAGCAATTCATATAATTCTATAGTGATGCATACACCAAAGGCGTTTGGCATTGGATACAGATATTGTAAGAAAAAAACCTATACGCCCGGTCGTGTAAAATCTGCTTCCTATGCGATTAATATGATGTATTCAAAGAAGCTGTTTCTTGATATATTAAGAGATGGTTACGATGCAGTGCTTTGCACGCATGTTTTTGCTGCACAGTCAATTACGCATGTTAAGCACAAGCACGGACTTAAGATTCCTGTTTATGTTATTGCAACAGATTATTCTTTCTGTCCATACTCAGATGAGCTTGATATGAACAGATATTTTATCTCTCTTGAATCAATAAAGGATGAGTATTTGTCAAGAGGTATTCCGGAGGATAAAATCGTACCATCAGGAATTCCTGTGTCTGATAAGTTTCTTGAGAATATTTCTAAAAAGCAAGCACGTGAACATTTAGGTATTTTTACTGATAATTTCCTGTGTGTTATCATGTCAGGCAGTATGGGATTTGGTAATGTCGAGAACTTTATTGATAAAGTGCTTGAACGTGATGT
>JAGBCG010000210.1 GCA_017938055.1 Clostridia bacterium | reverse complement strand
TGATTAAGCACTGTTTCCCACAGGATTTTTTTGTTTTTAATAGATAAATCCATAATTTGTCCCACACTTATCATTTCTCCTTTTTCTTTATGCCACATTTGAGAAAAGCGTTTCATTTTCAGGCTTTTAGCTTCTGAAAAGCTAAGGTCAAGAACAACGCTTATTATATCTTTTCCGCACTCGCTGACAGTATAATTCATTCCAAGGCACATTGGAGTTTTGCACAATCTCGTGTTTCTGTGTATATTTTTTATAAGCTTAACTCTTGCATAGGTACTGTATTTTTCTGCTATTTTTCCGTAAAAATCATTTAGCTTTTCGCATAGTTCTTTATCCGCCTGTTCCTTTGCTTCAAAATGCGGATATTTTATGTTTTCTATTATCACTGTTTTATCATGTGAGTTTATTTTGGAATTTATCTTTTTTTCTGTTACATTAAATACTGTCATAATCATATCCCCTGTCTGTTTTTTGTACAGTTTATGCACCTTTGGCATATTATAGAAGCACATAAAAAAAGCCACTCCAAAAGGAATGGCTTAAGTACAGATGTAATTATAATTAAATATTGTCAAGTGCCTGCTTTATGTCAGCGATGATATCGTCAACATGCTCAATACCCACAGAAAGTCTGAGAAGATCAGGGCTTGTACCGCAATCACGAAGCTGTTCGTCAGTAAGCTGGCGGTGGGTTGTGCTTGCCGGATGGAGAATACATGTTCTTGCATCTGCAACATGTGTAACGATTGCAGCGAGCTTCAAAGAGTCCATAAATTTTGTTGCAGTAGTTCTGTCACCCTTTATTCCAAAGGATATTACACCGCAAGTTCCGTTTGGCATATATTTTACGGCTCTGTCATGATACTTGCTTGACTCAAGACCGGGATATTCAACCCACGCAATTCTGTCGTCTGCTTCAAGGAATTTTGCAACCTCAAGGGCATTCTGACAGTGTCTTTCCATTCTCAGTGCAAGCGTTTCAAGTCCAAGATTGAGAAGAAAAGCGTTCTGGGGAGACTGTATAGAGCCTAAATCTCTCATAACCTGTGAAAGTGCCTTTGTTATATATGCACTCTTGCCAAACTTTTCTGTATAAACAATACCATGATAAGAGTCATCGGGAGTAGTAAGGCAGGCAAACTTTTCCGGATATTTACCCCAATCAAAGTTGCCGCTGTCAACGATACAACCTCCAACACTTGTAGCATGTCCATCCATATATTTTGTGGTAGAGTGAGTAACGATATCAGCTCCATGCTCAAACGGACGGCAATTAACAGGTGTGGGGAATGTGTTATCAACGATGAATGGCACACCGTGTCTGTGTGCTGCATTTGCAAACTGTTCAAAATCAATTACGCAAAGAGATGGATTTGAAATACTTTCAGCAAACACAGCCTTGGTATTGGGTTTGAATGATGCTTCAAGCTCCTCATCCGAAACATCCGGAGTAACAAATGTAAAGTCAATGCCCATTTTTCTCATTGTAACATTGAACAGATTGAATGTTCCGCCGTAAATTGCACTTGAGCAGACAACATGATCACCGGCTGAGCAAATATTGAATATTGCATAAAAATTTGCCGCCTGTCCAGAGGATGTGAGCATTGCACCAACGCCGCCCTCCATGTCGCAGATTTTTGCAGCTACTGCATCATTTGTTGGGTTTGCAAGACGTGTATAGAAGTATCCGCTTTCTTCAAGGTCAAAATGACGTCCCATCTGGTCTGCAGACTCATACTTATACGTTGTACTCTGCACAATGGGCAGAATTCTTGGCTCACCGTTCTTGGGCTTATATCCCGACTGGATACATTTTGTATTGATATGACTCATTTTTTTATCCTCCGTAGTCTTATTTCTTTTTAGCTGTAAATTTCTGATTCTTCTTTTTCTTTTTTGCAGTATATGAATGGCAGTCACCGTTTTCCCCTGCATTTCCTTTTTCGGGCTTGCTTTTTTTGAAGCTGAACTTTGATTCCGTACCATTGGCAAGCCGTTTAAGATTTGCATGGTGCTTACATATTACAAGAATTGCCATTACAAAAGCACTTTGAAAAGCTATTGCACCACCAGGTAACGGATTATCTGTTGCCAGAAGGTGATAATATGTGAGAAACGGAAAAAGTGCTGCAGCAAGGCATGAGCCTAACGAAACAAATCTTGTAAGTACCACCGACAGTATAAATACCCCAAGTACCACAAGGAAAACAAGAGGGTCACACACAAGTATTACCGCTGCTGCCGTAGCAACACCCTTGCCGCCTTTAAATCCATAAAACAACGGAAAAACATGTCCGATTACGCAGAAAACACCTGCCACATATCCGCCGCCAAAGGCTGCTCCCAGCAAAAAGCTTCCCACAATTACCGAAGCTATTCCCTTACCTATATCACCAAGTATTGTAAAAAGTGCCGCTTTTTTTCCGTAGGTACGCATCATATTTGTTGTACCTGCGTTTTTGCTGCCATACTCACGTATATCCTCGTCGTACATCTTCTTTGAAAGAATAAGTGCGAAATTGAACGAGCCAAGCATATATGCCACAAGAGCAGTAAGGACTATTCCTGCAACAAGAAAAGGTACAGAAATTGTTGAGCCGGCAGCTACCGTTCTGATAATTCCATTAGTATAAGTATTTGCTAAATATTCAAGCATATTTACAGTTGGCGTTACTGTAACGCCGTCTCCTTATTTTTATCTGTTTTACTGGAAAAACTTACTTTATTTCCTCGCCCTTATCATCCTGAATAGCATATTCACCGTCAAAGGCTTCCGCATCCTCAAATTCAAGAGGATCCTCCACTTCCATTATATTTACGCCGTCATTGGTAACCGAAATACCCTTTCTCATTAGCACTCCATTACATATTTTCGAAACAAGCATCTGCAAAAGGGCAAACAGCGGAACAGCAAGAACCATTCCCACAACTCCGTAAAGACCGCCCATTACAAGAAGACTTGTAATAATCCAGAAAGAAGAAACTCCGATTGTCTGACCCAGAATTTTCGGTCCTATATAATTTCCATCCAGCTGCTGAAGCACCAGTATAAACACTGCCAGCCACAGCGATTTAACAGGGTCATTAAGGAATACCAGAATTACAGACGGAATAGCACCCATAAAAGGTCCGAAATATGGAATCACATTGGTTATACCGACAATAAGACTTACAAGCGGTGCATAAGGTATGCGAAGAATTGACGTACCTGCAAAGCATATAATACCGATTATCAGAGAATCAAGAAGCTTTCCATTTACAAATCCGCCAAAAACCTCATGTGTCTTTTTTATGCCCTCACAAACAGCCGTTGCCTTTTTTACAGAGAACATGCTGTACACAATCTTTTTACCTGCACGCATAAAATTCTTTCTTTCTGCAAGAACGTATATAGAAATAATTATTCCAAGAACTATATTCCATACTCCCACCGCAAAGCCGGACACTTTATTAATAAGCACCGGACTATACTGCGTCACAAGCTGGAAGGAGCTTTCAACAAATCGTTCAAGCAAGGAAACAATGCTTTGCTCAATACTCTGAACAACGTCTGCCGGAATAAATTTAAAGTTTTCACTCAAATCTTTAAAGAAGATATCGGCTCTGGCTATGTATATTTTATAGTTATCATAAAAGCTGTTGAAGCTGTCACTAATCTGAGGTATTACAATATAGATTGATCCCACAAGTACGGATACAAACAGAATATATGTTATTACTATACCGCCTCTTCTCGAAATGGGATTCAAAAAATATCTGTGTATTTTTTTATCTCCACTGAGTTTTTTAAGACACTTATCAAAAAAATTGCAGACAGGGCAAAGAACATATGCAAACACAAAGCCATAAAGCACCGGAGAAAGAATGTTTACAAGCCTTGTTAAAAAAATCCCTATGGGAATACTGTACACTATTGCAAAAATAAAGCATGCAATAATAAGCGTAACACACAATGTGTACACTGCTATTGTATTATACTTTTTATTCATTTCAGGTCTAAGCTCTTTTCGCACAGTACCACTCCCCCATAATAATTTTGTATAATTGTAGCACATTTTTCTTTTATTTACAATAGTCTTAAGCTTAAAAAGAAAAAAATTCACCGATATTTAACTTATATACAAAAAATATGCGAACAGATAAACCCCATTCGCATATCACCATTTATATAATAGGCATACCTATGTATGTGAAACAAAGCAAAAACCTATTATTATTTTGCCATTTTCTTATTGTAAAGTGCCTGAGCTTCCTTCATTACCTCAATGGTGTCCATAAGCTTTGGCAAGTTTTCCTCGTTTGTGTGTTCCCATGGTGCCATCATAAAGCCTTTGAGTCTTTCTTTGCCGATAATATCTGTACATCTGTCTACCGTCAGCGTGAGGTTATCTCTGCAATGCTCAACTATGCCTGAGCAAGTGGAGCCTGTTGGTACCTGCTCATAACCATTGCTTTCAAGTACCTCATATCCCCTCATTGAGTCATAGAAAAAGTCCGTCGTGTGTGTCCAGTCACCATAATACCAGTTACTAAGAAGAACCTCATGGCTCATGTTTTTCAGGAAGGATTTTTCTCTCGCAGGAGTGTGCCACACATAATCCGCCCACATCCACGGTCTTGAACCGTTCTTTTCCACCAGAGATGTAAGATACTTTATGTCATTCCAATACAAATTTTCATTTCTTATTACACAAAGGTGACTATCCTGCTGAATTGACCAGCATTCTTCATCCATGCCCAAATGGAAAAGCTCAGGTTTTGAAAACACCTCGCTAATTTCTTCAATTATATCTTTACAGAAAGAATAGTACTGAGGAGTTGAAACCATTCTTGAATAAATACCCATCCAGTCATCATGTGCCGCAGAAAAGTTGCAAACGGGATACACATTGAAGCCAAGAGAGCGAAGTCTTTCTACTTCATTGTAAAGTTCTTCCTTTGTCCAGGCATCCTCAAGGCTGATTTCGGGATGACTTTCGTATTTCAGAGCATCCTCCACCTCAATGAGAATTGTGTTGCAGGCATTACTCTGTGCAAGACCGTCAGACACTTTTTTCCATACATCATAACAGAAATTTGCCGGTCTTGTCTTTGAGCATCGTCCTCCCTCGCTGGTTTCAAAATTACCGGGCACTGCATTAATCAGCGAAACGAAATAAGCCCATATTTTGTTTTCCATCAGTATTTACTCCTTTCAAAACTATACAAAAATTTTATAAATATGTTATAATTTGTAACCATCATTATTTGTCGCCAACAGTTTACAAAACATCTTTGAATTTTTCACGGCATTTTCATGACAAAGCAGAAAACAATCATCTCTTTCAAGCATATATTATGCTTTGCTTGCCGTATTCTTTGTGCGTATCACTTTTTTGCAAAAAACCCTTGACAAACGGCAAAATGTGTGGTAAACTAACTCTACCTCTGTTGGAGAGTTTTTTTGTTATGCCCAAAAAAAGCATTACTTAAAGCTCCATGTCGAGGGAGGTAAAACATTTATATTTACCGGGAGGTGTAGAAATGAGAGTGAAAATCACACTCGTTTGCAGCGAATGCAAACAAAGAAATTACGACACTACCAAGAACAAGAAGAACGATCCCGATCGTCTTGAGTTCAACAAGTACTGTCGTTTCTGCCGTAAACACACCCTTCACAAGGAATCCAAGTAAGGATTCATAATTGAAAGGAGGAAAAAACGATGGCAGATGAAGTAAAGGTAAAGAAGGAATCCAAGGTTAAGAAGTTTTTCAGGGACTACAAGAGTGAGTTCAAGAAAATCGTATGGCCTGACAAGAAGGATACCCTTCGTCAAAGCGGTGTTGTTGCCGCAACAATCGTGATTGTCGCTTTAGCTGTATTCCTGCTCGACACAGGCTTTACAAAGCTTTTGATGACTATCGCAGGTCTTGTCTGATTTTACCCAAAAAGGAGATTTCAGATGTCTAACGAAGCACAGGCACTCTGGTATGTGGTTCACACATATTCGGGATATGAAAACAAGGTTGCAGAAAACATTCAGCGTCTTGTTGAATACAGAGGATTGGAAAATTTGATTTTCGAAACAAGAATCCCCACCGAAATTGTTGTTGATTCGCAGGAAGAGGCAGACGACTATCTTTATTCCTCGGCAGAGCCGGAGTACGATGATGACGGAAACGAAATCAAAAAGGCTCCCAAGGAAAAGAAACCTACGGAACACAAAATGTTCCCGAGCTATGTACTCGTTAAAATGGTTATGAACGACGAAAGCTGGCACGTTATCAGAAATATCAGAGGCGTAACAGGCTTTGTCGGACCAGGGTCACGTCCTGTTCCCCTTACAGAGGAAGAGGTTGCGGCACTTGGTGTTGATGTGCGTGTACGCGAGGCTGCTTACAATGTAGGTGACAGCGTTATCGTAGTTGCAGGTTTTCTTGCAGGCTCTATTGCCACTGTCAAGGAAATCGATTCTGCTACTGGCAGAATTAAAGTTGCGGCATTAATCAACGGCAGAGAAACTAATGTTGAGATGAACGCAAATGAGGTTGAACCTCTGAAGAACTGAGTTCTTCACTATTAAATTATTTACACTCACGGTTATGCTTGAAGCATTTTGCCTGCTCAAGCAAATTGTAAAGGCCGTGAGGGACAAGATGATTTTTCTTGTCTGTGGGAGGGACAAGTATCCCGAATTATTTACCACATTTGGAGGTGTAAACAAAATGGCAAAGAAAATAACAGGTTACATTAAGCTTCAGATTCCCGCAGGAAAGGCTCTTCCCGCCCCCCCTGTAGGTCCCGCACTCGGTCAGCACGGTGTTAACATCGCCGGCTTCTGTAAGGAATTCAACGAGAGAACTAAGAACGACATGGGTCTTATCATCCCCGTTGTAATTACAGTATACGCAGACCGTTCATACTCTTTCGTTACAAAGACTCCTCCCGCTGCTGTTCTCATTAAGAAAGCTTGCGGCATTGAAACTGCTTCCGGTCAGCCTAACAAGAACAAGGTTGCTACTATCACCAAGGAACAGGTTCAGAAAATTGCAGAACAGAAAATGCCCGACCTCAACGCAGCTTCTCTTGAAGCAGCAATGAGCATGATTGCAGGTACTGCACGCAGTATGGGCGTTGTTGTTGCTGACTAAGGGAGGTAAGAAACATGAATAAGGGTAAGAAGTATCAGGAAAGTGCTAAGCTTATAGATAAAACTAAGCTTTACGAAACAGAAGAAGCTCTTGACATGGTTTGCAAGACTTCTAAGGCAAAGTTCGATGAAACAGTTGAAGTTCACATCAAGCTCGGTGTTGACAGCCGTCATGCTGACCAGCAGGTAAGAGGTGCTGTTGTTCTCCCCCACGGTACAGGTAAGACTGTTCGTACTCTTGTATTCGCTAAGGGCGACAAGGCTAAGGACGCAGAGGCAGCAGGTGCAGATTACGTTGGTGCAGAAGACATGGTTACCAAGATTACAAGCGAAAACTGGTTTGAGTTCGACGTTGTAATTGCAACTCCCGACATGATGGGCGTTATCGGTCGTCTTGGTAAGGTTCTCGGTCCTAAGGGACTTATGCCTAACCCTAAGGCTGGTACTGTAACAATGGACGTTGCTAAGGCTGTTGAAGAAGCTAAGGCAGGTAAGATTGAATACCGTCTTGACAAGCAGAACATCATTCACTGTCCTGTAGGTAAGGCTTCCTTCGGTGCACAGAAGCTCACAGAAAATCTTGACGCTCTTATGACTGCAGTTGTTAAGGCTAAGCCTGCAGCAGCTAAGGGTCAGTACATCAAGTCCTGTGCAGTTGCTTCTACAATGGGCCCCGGCGTTAAGGTTAACGCTGCTAAGTATCTTTAATTGATATTTTAACTTTTAAACCGTTCACTTCAACTGTGGGCGGTTTTTTTATATTGCTTTTTTTCTTTCATTATGATATAATATTTCAAACAATCTAAGCACCCAAGGAGGCAAAAATGTCCCAAACCTACAAAACAGTCCGCGAAAAATATGCCCAGGACTCCTTTATAGAAAGAAAGAGCGAATTTATTTCGTATGTTGCACGAGTAGAGTCCGAGCAGGAAGCAAAAGATTTTATTGAATCCATAAAGAAAAAGCACTCCGATGCCACCCATAATTGCTATGCCTATGTACTCAAAGGTACTGAAATTGCAAGATTTTCCGACGACGGCGAGCCTCAGGGTACTGCAGGTATGCCTATACTGGAAGTGATAAAGCGTGAGGGACTTGTAGGTGTGTGTGTTGTTGTGACAAGATACTTTGGCGGAATTCTGCTTGGTGCAGGAGGTCTTGTGAGAGCTTACGCAAAAGGTGCTAAAATAGGAATTGACAAAGCAGGAATATCAGAATTTTGTCAGCATGTTACCTTCGATTTTGAGGTTTCTTATGGAGATTACGAAAAGGTGCTGCGTGATTTAGACAAAAACAGTGTTCTGTGTTCAGGCACGGATTTTGGTGAAAACGTATTGCTCCACCTTTCTTGCGTTGAATCCAACTACGAAAAATTCTGTGCCTATGCCGCAGATCTTACGGGTGGCAAGCGTTCTCCCATTCTTACAGGTACAACTTTTGCTCCTGCAGATTAATGGAAAACAAGGCAAAAAACTTTTTTTTAAAAAATCAAACTTTTTTTCAAAAAACTATTGACAAATCGCTAAATTGTTGTTATAATAACTTTGTAATCAATACAAAAGTGAATTGCGAACGATGTAGCGGTTACATAAATTACAAGAGTCTTAAAATATAATTCTAAAATTAAAG
>JAGBCG010000209.1 GCA_017938055.1 Clostridia bacterium | reverse complement strand
TACACCTTATATAATATTATTATATTATTATAGCACCATTAACTCATAAAATCAATAGCTATTTCAGGGTAAACAAACATTTTACAATTAAAGGAAAAATAGTTTGCTTTTTCCTTTTCAAAGTTATATTTTCAACAAATGAAAGGGCACAACTTAAATAATGTGTTTACTCATTATTTTTTTGAAGTTTTTATACAGGTGACCCCACTGTGCTTTTCATCATATTATGAAATCAGGAGAATTAAAAAATTCCGTCAAAAACGGAATAACTCTCCTTTTACATGTCAACAATAAAAACGTAAAACAAAAGATAAAACGAAAAGTGAGAGTGAATAAATTGAACATCAGACGAGGAGATATTTATTATGCAGACCTCAGTCCCGTTGTCGGCTCTGAGCAAGGAGGAATACGGCCTGTACTGATTGTACAAAACGATGTGGGAAACAAGTACAGTCCAACTGTCATTGCCGCTGCCATTACAAGCCGTACAGACAAAAGTAAATTGCCAACGCATATCGACGTGTTTGCTGACAAATTCGGACTTGAAAAGAACAGTGTTATACTGCTTGAGCAAATACGTACCCTTGATAAAAAACGCCTCCGTGAGAAAATGGGACATCTCGACGAAAGCGTCATGGACAAGGTTAACAGTGCCATAAGCGTAAGTTTTGGATTAGGTTAAACATACACTGTCAATATGAAGTTTTACATGTAACAATAATTCTGCCGTCATTGTCTCCGGAAAGCGTGTAAGAGCCGTTTCTGGGGACATGGACGGTGCCGCCTTCTTCGCCAACCACACAGGAGTATACACTGTAGCTGTTTCCGTCACCATCAGTAAATTTCAGTCTTTGACCGTCTACGGTATACTGTGACAGAAGTGTAATATATTCTTCAAGACACAGATTGTTTTGTGTCATGTAGTATGCGTGTTCATTGCCTACATATCTCAAATGCCACGGCTCATAGTCGATGCCTGTAATATCAGTCTTGTCACTGCCGTATCTTATTACAAAGCCATAGTCCTTGCAGTTATCTGTTATCCATTTGTAAATGCCCTGACCATCATACTCTCCGTATTCCTTGCCGTTAAACAGCGTCAAGTCTATCGCAAGACAGGTATGGTGCTCGCTAAAGCCCGGATTTGTGGCTATCTTTCTTCCCTGCTGCTCACCAAGCTGCTCTATTTTGTTTGCAAGCACTCTTTGCTGGTCTTCGTAAGAACGGAATGTATCAAGAATCATCACATCTGTGTTGTTATTCTCTATAGCAAAGTCGCAAAGTAATCTGTCAATATTTTCAAGAACATTTGGCTTTAGCAAATCGTAGTTACTTTTTACCCAATAGCTTGCATCAGAGCTGTCAGGAATTGTTATTGCCTGCTCGTCAGCAACAACAGTGCTTATTGCATCAAAGCTATACTCATGTGTATCATTGACAAGAATTAAATTTCCCCTGCGTGTATCATCGAAGCTTACGGGTATTGTAATAAAGTTTTCTTCAATATCCTTTTTGATACGTTCCTGTTCATCAATTTTTCTTTGTTCTTCCTCACTTATTACAGGAACAGCAATTTTTGCTTTAAGCGTGTCATTTGACGTTATAATAAGTGAAAACACCCTTAAATTTACAAGTGCAAATGCTAAGCAAAGCACAAGACATACAGTGTTGTAGCTGATATTTATGCCCGTATTATTTGAAGAAGTACCGCCCTGTCTTTTTGCCGGTGCAGAACGATTATTACGATTATTGTTCAAGTATTTCACTCCAAAATCTAAGAAAATTTTGTATTTTTTACTATTATAAAACATATTTTTGAACTATAAAAGAATATTATTTATAATTTTTCAAATTATTCGGTATCAATTTCTATTGCAAAATGCAAATTATGATGTTATAATTGATTGCGTAAGAATGTTTAACGTGGAAAGAGGCGAAAAAATGGCTGTAAAAAATGAAAATCAAAAAATAGCGGCACAGAATAAAAAGGCGTTCCACGACTATTTCGTGCAGGACACATATGAAGCAGGTATAGAGTTGTCCGGCACAGAGGTAAAGAGCATAAGAGCAGGAACTGTAAATATGAAGGACAGCTTCTGTAAGGTTGAGAACGGCGAAATGATTATGTACGGTGTACATATCAGCCCCTATGAAAAAGGCAATATTTTCAACAAAAATCCACTTCGTGAGCGAAAGCTTCTCTTGCACAAAAAAGAAATAATGAAGCTTTTTGGTCTTTGCGGCAAGGAGGGGTATGCTCTTGTACCGTTAAAAATGTATTTTTCAGGCTCAAAGGTAAAGGTAGAGCTTGGACTTTGCAAAGGTAAGAAAAATTATGACAAGCGTGAAACTGAGGCTAAAAAGCAGGCTGGCAGAGATATTGAAAGAGCACTCAAGGAACGCATGAGGTAATACAGTGCAAGGAAGAAAAACGATTTACCGACAACAAAATGTTTCGGAATATAATATGGGAAACACAAATATTTAATTTCTGCATACGAAAAATCACCGCCGTAAAAGGCGGTGAAAATTATCACTTTTGTGTGGAATCCAGCAGCTTGTTAAGTTCATCTCTGAATGTGGTAATGTCCTTGAACTGCCTGTAAACAGAGGCAAAACGAACATATGCAACCTCGTCAAGGTCTTTAAGCTTGCTCATTACAAGCTCACCTATTTCCTCCGACGAAATTTCGCTTCTCATGGTGGAAAGCAGCATCTGTTCTATCTCACTAACCGCATTTTCAATCTGTTCCATTGTCACAGGTCGTTTTTCACAGGCACGGACAATGCCTTTTTTCACTTTGGTACGGTCGAAAATCTCACGGGTTTTGTCTTTTTTTACCACCATAAAGGACATAATTTCGATAGTTTCAAATGTAGTAAAGCGTTTAAAACATGAAAGACACTCACGTCTTCGTCTGATACTTGCACCCTCATTTGATGGGCGTGAATCAAGCACCTTACTTTCAAGGTGACCGCAAACAGGACATTTCATAGACATTCTCCTACTGATTATTTTTCTTGTTTGTATTATTATAGAATTCGTGAACGATTTAGATGCCTATTTTTAGCTAAATTTTGCAACAAGTTGCAAAGCTAAATTATTCCGCTTTGCTCTATAGCTAAATTGTTTCTTCGAAACAGCGAAATTAAATTCGCCTTTTAGCTGACCTTTAGGTCAATTTAGCTACGAAGTAATTTAGCGTACGCAAGTACATTTAGCTCGCCGTCAGGCGAATTTAGCTGAATAGATTTAACTTCGTTAAATCTATTCTATCACATTTATTTATATTTTGCAATAGAAAGACAAAAAAATATGGGCAATTTACCAAAAACCCAAAAAACTGAAAAAAGTACTTGACAAACAGACCTCTTTGTGTTATAGTATTCACGTTGACGATTTGAAACCCAATACTTGCCCCTGTAGCTCAGCCGGTAGAGCACTAGACTTTTAATCTAGGTGTCCGGAGTTCGATTCTCCGCAGGAGCACCAAGAAAAAAGACATCTTCGGATGTCTTTTTTCAGTTATATTTGTTCCTTACGGAACAAGTGATATTTACTTTGTAAGTGGTATTGCCCTTTGGACAGTGGTATTCGCCTGCGGCGAGTTGAAGAAACAAATATAATATCACTGAAACCAAAGGTTTCAATATCACTTTTGATTTATCAAAAATATCACCC
>JAGBCG010000208.1 GCA_017938055.1 Clostridia bacterium | reverse complement strand
TAACTGCAGATATATGATTCTTTGTACCGAGGAATTTAAGAAATGCGAAAACTGCACCCATAATAACCGAAAGGTGCATGCCTGATACACAAATAAGATGAATAATACCGCTTTTTGTAAAGCTGTCCTTTAAATCGCTGTCAAGAAATTGCTTGTTTCCAAGAAGAACGCTGTAGCAAAGGTCGCCACATTCAAAGGAGTTTCCTTGCGGAACATTAAGATATATAATCCGTTCAATGCTTTTGTGGATTTTGTTTCTTAAAGAAAGAGGACCGAGCTTTGAAGAAATAATAGAAACATTTGAAAACACAATAAAGCATTTTCTGCTTCTTAAGTAAGAAACATTGTCAAACACCTCATCCTCATCATTTGAGGGGAACTGGGGAACCCCTTTGAAATATACTATGTTTCCTTCTTCAAGTCCCTCTCCCGAATAGCAGGAAAAACGACATTTGTAGCTTCTGTTAATAGCTTTGCCGTCACACGAAAGAATTACTCCGTCCGCTACAGCATAAGCAGAATAATTGCGGCATGATGTTATTTGAACCTCATATAGACAGTCGCTGTTTTCTTTCATTTTGTCTATAAAGGATATTGCGGCTTTCTCATGAGTAATATACGAAAAAGTCGCATTCAGACAACAAATAATTACACATGCAAAAAATACAAATAATGGCTTTAAACCGTCGCTTATCAGTAATACAGCACCTATAATAATGACACTTGCACAGCAGAGGATAATCGAGAGCAGTGCTCCGAAAGCACCACAAAGAATTATGTACAGGCATATCACACAGGCAAGTGAAGTCAGGACAATAGGACGAGTTACTTTAAAATCAGTTGTATTCACGTTCAAAGCCTGTCAAAATCATTACGTTTTCAGCATTGATAATTGAGCTGTCAAGCTTTATTATGGCACTTTTTGTCTGTGAACCAACTTCTCGAATAAAGCTTTCAACAGTGCCGATTTTCAAATCTCTGGGATAGATTTCTCCAAGACCACTTGTGAGAATTGTGTCACCGACCTTAATCTGAGTGTTGTCAGGAAGACCTGCAATTACACATTTATTTTCGCCAAAAACGTCAAAAGAGCCTGAGAGCAGACCCGTTTCTCCGCAGTTTTCTGAGTACACACCAACATGCGTGTCATATGACAGTATTGACGTACATCTGCAGGAATTTGAGTCTACCGAATACGTCACACCTACAAGAGCACCTGTTGAGGTGATAACGGGCATATTTTCCGTTATTTCATGGAACGAGCCTTTGTTTAGTGAGAAAGTGGATATGTATCCTGAATTTGAGCGTGAAATAATCTTTGCATTGGTAAGCCGGTAGTCAGTATTTTCTCGTTTAAGACCTAAAAATCTGTACAAAACCTGATTTTCGCTGTCAACCCTTTTGAGTCTTTCGTTTTCGCTTTGTAAGGTATAAATTTCCTGACTCATAGCCTTGTTTTCCTCAAGTAGCTTGTCCACATTACGAAAGTGCTGTTTGGTGTCATCAATAGCTTCACAAATAAAACGTGTACCTGCTCTGAGAGGCGTGGTGATAAAAGACAGTCCCTTTGAAATAAAAGTGCTTGTTCCTGTAAAATGAGAAAGAAAACAAATTCCTGAAAGAACAAATGCCAGAGCAAACATATAAGGTATAAATAAATCATGTTTTCTGTGAGGAATTTTCATAAAAATCTCCTTCCATGCAAAAGGGGAAAATTTAAAAATATCAGTTTACTTTTTGCTTTCTTTATATTATAATATATATTAATAATATTTTCAATAAAAAAATGTAAATTACGGAGAAGACATGAATAAACCATACATTCTTTCACCGGCAGGCTCATATGATGCACTTGTTGCGGCGGTTAACGCAGGTGC
>JAGBCG010000207.1 GCA_017938055.1 Clostridia bacterium | reverse complement strand
TGCATCACCTTATGAAGCTGCAAAGAGAGGCTATATTGATGATGTTGTTGATCCTGAATATTTAAGACCTGTTTTAGTAAGTGCTTTTGATGTTCTTCTTACAAAAAGAGAAGATATATCGTCGAGCGGTTATGTTGTATCAACGCTTGAAGCAGCATTGTGGTGCTTGTTGACAACAAATGATTATAAAGAATGTGTTTTGAAAGCAGTAAATTTAGGTGATGATACTGACACAGTAGGAGCTGTTGCCGGTGGTCTTGCAGGTGCTTTGTATGGGATAAAAGCAATTCCTCAAGTATGGCTCAATGTTTTGCAAAAAAGAGATTATATAGTGGATATGTGTGAGAGAGCCGTAAAGATTTGGACCGCAACAAAGGTGTGAAAATAATTTCAAAAGCCAGAAAAGAAACAAGAAATTCTATTGACTTTCACTTTTTTGTTTTAAAAAGATTGGTAAAGAGGAGGTGCTTTATGTTCTTCTGGAAAAAAGAAAAAAAGTTTAACTACGATAAATTCATAAAAAAAGCGAAAAAGTTCAGCTCGTTCGAACTCGAACGATACAATGAATATGCTCAATATTTGAAAGAGAACAAAAAGCAAGCACAGACTCGAAAACTCGGTTTGAAATTGATTGTTATCTCAGATACTCACGGTCATTTTGCATTCTCTGAAGATAGGTTACCGGTCTTTCTGGACAGTGTCCCCGAATATGATTTGTGCGTGTTACTGGGTGACATACATCCTTATGATCTAAAACAAATAGTCGAGATGATACCTAAGGAAAGAATCCTGACTATTCGTGGCAACCACGATGAATTTGAGCTCTACGAACGAGAAGGAATTAAGGAAATGTCGGGACGTACTGTATCTTATAAGGGGGCTACCTTTGCAGGTGTAGAGGGTAGCTTCAGGTATAAGGATAGAGTATTTCCTTCTTTTACGCAATATGAAAGCCTATATCAACTTGAGGATATGAAAAGAGCTGATGTGCTGTTAACTCACGATTGTATGTTTGAGCATAGTAAGAACGAAGCTGCTCATACAGGGCTTATTGGTATTACCAGATTCATATATACCTATGCTCCAGTATGGCATATTCACGGACACCTGCATTTATCGTATCAGAAAGATTATGACAACGGCACAAAAGAAAAGTGCGTTTATTTGTGCGAATATATGGAGATATAACAGCTTATGCGCAAAAAGGCGGTATTATATGATATACATAACAGGTGATACGCACGGAGAACAAAACAGAATACTGCAAATACAGAATGAACATCACCTGACAAATGGCGATACTCTCATAATTTGTGGAGATTTTGGATTTTTGTTTCATAACGACAAACAAGAAAACATTTTTCTTGATGACCTTGAAAAACTTCCTTATACAATTTGTTTTTGTGACGGAAACCATGAAAACTTCCCTGCTATTTATTCTCACCCGGTTGAAGAATGGAATGGCGGTAAGATACATAAAATCCGAAAAAACATTTTTCATCTTATGAGAGGGCAAATTTTCGAAATAGAAAACAAAAGCTTCTTTGTAATGGGCGGTGCCTACAGTATTGATAAATATATGCGTCTTGAAAATGTAAGTTGGTGGAAAGAGGAACTTCCATCCAATGAAGAATACAAAGAAGCGAGCAAAAATCTTAGAACACATGACTTTAAGGTGGATTATATTATTACACATACTGCACCGAACGAAATTGTACGTAATCTTTGTTCATACCCAGACCATCACGATGCCGAGCTTTGCGGATTCTTGGAGTGGGTTATGCACGAGACGACTTTTGATAAATGGTTTTTTGGGCATTGGCATATTGACAAGAAAATATATGACAGGTTTTATGCACTTTATTATGATATAATATGTTGTAATAAATGATTATCAAATGTTTGTAGTAAAAAGGGTGGAAAGAAGAAGCTATGATATATACAACACTAACTAAAAAAGCCATGAAAATCGCATATGAAGCACACAAAAACCAAGTTGATAAAGCTGGATTACCATACATATTCCATCCCATTCATTTGGCTGAGCAAATGAAAGATGAAAATACTACAATTGTTGCTTTATTGCATGATGTTATAGAGGATACTGATATCACATTTGAAGATCTGCAAAAAGAAGGATTTCCATCGGATGTAATAGAAGCACTAAAAATTTTGACTTTTGACGAATCTGCATACTTTAAATATAATAAAGATGACAGATTAAATGAAGAAGTCATAAAGAAAATGAATAGAGAAAAATATATAGATACAATTAAAAACAATGACATTGCTCTTACTGTCAAACTATGCGACCTTGAACACAACCGCGACCTTACAAAGCTTGATACAGTAAGCGAAAAGGACGAACGCAGAGCAAAAAAATATGAAAACGAGTGGCTCATTCTAAAAGAAGCTTACATAAGAAAAAAAGATAATCATAACTATAGTAAATTGTTTCCCACTAATAGCTGGAACAAAAAACATATTGGTTGGGTTAGCTTTATATTTCAAGGGGCGTTGAAAGCTATATCATATACTGCTGAAAATAAGCACTCGCCTTTTGACGAATACAATAAACTAAAGGCTGTTTTTGAAGCAAGCACTGAGTTTGAAAGGGTTTCCACTGACCAAAATGATAGTTGGTATAGCTGCTTTAAAACAAAAAACGGCGCAATTTCCATCGAGTTTGACGACAGAGACCCATTTGATCCTTTTAATGTACAGGTAGATGAGGAAGATTGGAGTACGTTGTGCTGCCTTTCCAATATTGAAAAAGAGTTTATTGGAGATATAGTGAGTACCTTTGAAAACTACTTTGGATTTAAAGTTTGTTGTAATATAAAAACTAATCCTAATGATAGACCGGTTATTTACCTTTCCGACAAGGAAATTAATGAGTAAAGGAGCTGAAATTATTGCCACTTACCATAATAAGAAATGATATAACAACACTTACCTGCGATGCTATTGTAAATGCTGCCAACTCACAGCTTCGTTGCGGCGGAGGAGTTTGCGGTGCAATATTTAAAGCCGCGGGTATAACTGAACTTACAAAAGCTTGCAGTAAGATTGGTTTTTGTGACATCGGACAAGCCGTAATAACAAAAGGCTTTAATCTTAAAGCAAAATATATCATACATACAGTTGGCCCCATATATGGCGAAAATCCTAATGCCGAGGAAGAGCAACTTTGCTCCTGCTACAAAAACTCATTGCTTCTCGCTAAAAAGAAAAGACTGTCATCAATTGCCTTTCCTCTAATTTCATCGGGTATATATGGCTATCCAAAAGTGGAAGCACTCAAGATTGCAACAAAAGCGATAAAGGCTTTTCTTGAAAAATCCGAAATGCAGGTATATCTTGTTGTATACGACAAGGATTCATTTGCCATCAGTGAGAAGATGTTTTCGGCGGTTGAAAGCTACATTGATGAGCGAATGGTTAAACCGAAAGCATGTCGATTTGACCGCGATGTTTTTCCTCAAAGCGTGTACAGAGAATCTTCATTTTTGAATGAAGAATGTGACTTTGATGATGAAATAGACGAGGATTCTTGCTTTGATACTCATCCGAAACACACTTTTAATGATACCTGTTCGTTTCCGACTATTTCTCAAAAAAGCATACCAAAGCCAACAAGATCTCTTTCCGATCTTGTTGGAAGAAAAGTAGAAACTTTTTCCGAAATGCTTTTGAGACTAATTGATGAAAAAGGTATGACTGATGTTGAGGTGTACAAGCGTGCCAACATCGACCGTAAGCTGTTTTCAAAAATCCGCAAGAAGGATTATATTCCCAAGAAAACCACTGTTATTGCCCTTGCAATAAGCCTCAGACTTAATATGGATGAAGCGAAAGATTTGCTTGGCCGTGCCGGGTTTGCGTTTTCGCAGGCAAGTAAGTTTGATATTATTATCGAATACTTTATTGAAAATGAGAACTACGACATATTTGAAATAAATGAAACGCTTTTTGCCTTTGACGAGCAGGTTTTGGGGGCATAATTTGTCGCATTCAAAGCGACCAAATCTGTACTGATGATGTTATAATTGATTTATCTAAAATGAAATGAGGTAATATAATGATTGGAGCAATTATTGGAGATATCGTCGGTTCTGTATATGAGTTTCGCAGTATTAAAACAAAGGATTTTCCTCTGTTTGATGAAGAATGTCGACTCACAGATGATTCAATAATGACTATCGCTGTTGCGAAAGCATTAATAAAAACCAAAAAAGAAGATTCGGATCTTGAAAAAGAGGTTGTTAAGGAAATGCTGGAATGGGGGCGTAAATATCCTTTTGCGGGCTATGGCGGAAACTTCGTATTGTGGTTAACAGAGGATAATCCTATGCCATATAACAGTTATGGTAACGGAAGTGCCATGCGCGTATCTGCCTGTGGCTTTTATGCGAAAAGCTTGGATGAAGCTCTTGATTGGGCGGAAAGGTCTGCAAGGGTGTCCCACAATCACTATGAAGGTATAAAAGGTGCGAAAGCAACAGCTGCAGCGATATTTCTTGCAAAGGCCGGAAAAAGTAAAGAATACATAAAAGACTATATTGAAAAAGAATTCTATGTTTTAAGCGAATCGGTTGATGAAATCAGAAAGTACTATGAATTTGATGTAACATGTCAAGGAACCGTACCGCCTGCAATACAGTGTTTTCTTGAATCGGAAAGTTTTGAGGATGCAATAAGAAACGCTATATCCCTCGGCGGAGACAGTGATACACTTGCTTGTATAACAGGCGGAATTGCCGAAGCATTTTACGGAGTACCCGATGAACTCAAGACAAAGGCTTATAGATATTTTGACGAGGATGTTGTTAGGACTATAAATGAGATTGAACAATATATCGTCGCTGAAAAGGAATGAATTATGTCTACTTTTAATGATGTTACAAAAACATGTATCTTGTGCTTTAAAGAATCTGAACAAGTGGAAATTAATAGTACAAGTTCATTTGGTTATGACGATTTGGATTTTAGACCTCCTATGATGGCAAGAAGTACTATTTTTGCCTGGCTTGAAGCGTGTCCACATTGCGGGTACGTTGCAAAGGATATATTTGACCCGTCTTGCATACAAGCGGTAAAACATGTTGATGTTATGAGAAAAATAGTGTCAAGTGAGTCGTACAAAAAATGTGATAATATAAATTTTTGTAGTGACTATGCTTCGAATTTCTATAGACACCATCTCATTCTTTTAAAGTCGGATAATACAGAGGAAGCTTTCCTTGCATTGAGAAATGCAGCATGGGTTTGTGATGATATGGGTGACGAAGAAAATGCAATTATTTGTAGAAAAAAAGCGATCGAATTAATCGACAGAATTACATCTGAAAGCTTTGGAAAATTTGATATCAATAGATGTCCATCAAGGATTATTAAGTTTTTGTACAATAAATGTATCAAAAGAAAAGGGCTTCCATATGCAGAGTATCTTGATCTGGTAAGATTGGATATGCTGCGGAGAACAGGGGACTTTGAAAGAGTAACAGACGAGTATTCAAAGAAAAGTTATGTAAGCGGGATGTTTAATAAGGCTTTGAAATTTCAACTTGAAAAAGCACGTTTGAAAGATGATTCCGTATACACATTTGAGGATGTCTGATGAGTTTGTGCGTATTTGAAGTAATAAACTGTGCTGAATCGGTTGCAAATTATTGCTTTTAGCTTGTTAAGTGAGATTTTTGCAAAACTCACGGACGAAAGCAGATATAAATCAAATAAGAATATATGGAGTGAATGAAAATGAAAGATGAGATTTATGTATGTGAAGAATGCATCAAAGGATTGATTAATGCGTGTGAACAATTAAAGGGAATACATTCTGTACTTCAGAATTCGGGTTTAGACTATGAAAGAGTTGCCGGATTGGGCAGTGATCTTTCAGAAATGTCAAGAAAATGCGAAAACTATATAAGGTTATTTGACGCCCATAAAAGACGGCTCGAAGAAATAACGATAATAAATGACGTATATGCTACTCCTGATATTATGCATGTAGACTTCCCGGATGAATTCAACTGACAAGTAAAGGAAGAAGACTGTGCTGTACAATTTAAAACGATGTGTTTGGGAAATTACTCTTGAGTGTTGTTTTTCATGCAAACATTGTGGTTCAAAAGGCGGAAAAAAACGAGAGAAAGAGTTGAATACTGAAGAATGCCTTAAAGTCGCGAATGAACTGGTAGAGCTTGGATGTCAACATGTATCGCTTATAGGCGGAGAAGTTTTTATGCGTAAAGATTGGGATATTATTGTGAGTGCATTAACTTTGCATAAAATCCGTACATCAGTAATCACGAACGGATTCATAATGTCCGATGATATCATAAAGAGATTAAAAGAGAGTAATGTAACGTCTGTTGCAGTATCACTTGACGGAACAAAAGAATGTCACGATGATTTGCGTCAACAGGGCAGTTTTGACAGAGCCATTTCTGTGATTGAAACGCTTGTGAAAAACGAAATACCGGTAAGCGTAATTACTACATTGAATTCTGAAAATGTGCTGTTGCTGAAAGAAATGTACGTTTTGTTGGAGACAAAAGGGATTTCGGCCTGGCAGTTACAGGCATGTTCTCCCATGGGAAATGCTGCACTTCTCGGGTCTGGTATTTTCTTTGATTTCAACGATGCCATTCAATTTGTTGACAGTTATGCGAAGAAAGCCCCGTTTATATTAGGTGTTGCTCATAATATAGGGTATTATACTGAAACAGAGGGATATATAAGAGGTGATACAACCGGAAACGCTCATTTTCTGGGTTGTACAGCAGGCATATCTTCTATAGGAATCGACAGCATGGGGAACGTGCGTGGTTGCGAATCAATGTATGATGATTATTTTATTGAGGGCAACCTTAAAGAGCAAAGTTTGCGGCAAATATGGGAATCTCCCAACAATTTTTCATATAACAGAAAAGCTACTTTTGAAATGTTGACCGGAAGTTGTAAAGATTGTGCACATAAGATTTATTGTATGGGCGGATGTCGTTCTTATAATTACTTTGTGCATAAAAAACTATACGAGTCACCAAACTGTGCGAAAAAGTGAAATAGATATGTCAAAAAGAGGAGGACAGATATGATCTATACCAAACTCACCAAACTTGCAATGCAGATATCATTCGATGCACACAAAGAGCAGAAGGACAAGTCTGGTCTTCCGTATGTCTTCCACCCGTATCATCTTGCAGAGCAAATGACGGATGAAGTTACCACCTGCGTTGCTCTATTGCACGATGTTGTGGAAGATACGGATATGACTTTTGAAAAGCTTTTAGAGCTTGGGTTTACTGTAGAAATTGTTGACGCGTTAAAACTCTTGACGCACGATGACAGTGTGCCGTATATGGATTATGTTAAAGAAATTGCAAATAATCCCGTTGCAAAGGCGGTAAAGCTTGCAGATCTTGCTCATAACAGCGACCTTACTCGTCTTGATATTGTTGATGAAAAGGCGTTAAAGCGTGCAGAAAAATATAAACAGGCGATGGAACTATTAAAATAATTGTCGCCTCTAAAGCGACCAGCCCTCTCTTTCAATATGGTATAATTATGCCATCAAATGAAAGAGAGGTTATTTTTATGAACAAGAATCTTACAGAAATCGTTTATATCCTTGACAGAAGCGGCTCAATGAGCGGGCTGGAAAAAGACACAATCGGTGGCTACAATAGCTTTCTTGAAAAGCAGAAAAAGGAAGATGGAGATGCAGTAGTAACAACAGTACTTTTTGATGACAAATACGATATGGTTCACGACAGGGTTGATATCAAAAAGGTAAAAGCCCTTACAAACAAAGAGTACTATGCAAGAGGAATGACAGCACTTCTTGATGCAATAGGAAGAACAATCAATTATATTGATGCAAGACATAAAAATGCTCTTGAAAGTGAAGTGCCGTTTAAAACAATAGTTGTCATTACAACAGACGGATACGAAAACGCAAGCCGTGAATTTGATTCCGATAAAGTTAAATCAATGATTGAACATCAAAAGAAAAAGTACGGTTGGGAGTTCTTGTTTCTTGGTGCTAACATAGATGCGGTTGAAACGGCAAAGGCTTTTGGTATAGATGAAAAGCGTTCGGTTTCATACTGTGCAGACAAGAAGGGAACTTCTTTAAACTTTGATTGTGTGAGTGAAGCAGTTTCGGATGTTCGATATGGGCGTCCTATGGCAGCAAGTTGGAAAGAGAAAATTGAAACACATTTGAAAAGCAAAAAACGTTAATCTTATCAAACACATAAAAAGTCCACTGTGTACAGAACAAAACGCGCACAGTGGACATATCTTTTTATATAATTGTCACATCACAGACAAATCATCAAAACTAACAAACTGTCATTTTCGCAACAGTGTTTTTGAACAATTTGACATTTATTCCTAAACAAATTTCGATTAAATGACACTTTTTCTGATTTTGTGTTATTGTGATTGCTGTTTTGACTTTTAGAATATCTCATTTCAACGCTTTTACAGGAAATGTAACCCCATCCTTTTCCACCGCTTGTCTTTGAATGAGTGTGTCAAGGTTTTCAAAAAGCTTATTTTTAACTATCCTCTCTGTTAAGCGATGACAGACATAATACTTGCCTGTGGTTTTCTCTATGTAATTTACAATAAAGTCTTCTTGCTCTTTGTTGAGTGCAAATATATTAGGATTGAATTTGCACCCCGCTTTTTCGGCTTGATTTAGTGCTCTTTTTAGCTTGCTCATATTTCCGTCGCACGCAATATAAATGGGTGTTCCGTTAAGCTTTTCGCAGTGAAACAAGCTGTAAGCCGGTAATGAGACTGCATCAAAATCAAGCACTTTCGCAAACCGCATATTGTTTCTGCTATTTTTCAGAAATTGCATCTGTAATACGCCCAGCGTATTTAAGGGCATAAACACGTTATCTCCCTCAAATCTCTCCAAAGCTTCCGAGAAACGGTATCTGCCGCGTGGAAGTTTTTCGCTCCTGTTTGGCTTTATCACATATTCACTTAATTCCTCCAAGGTTTCCCCCAGGAGTATGTGTCCCACATTTTTGACACCCTCAAGCTCATCTATAAACATTTCATACATCTGCCTGTCAAATCTCTGCAAAATCCAGTCGTCAGCACTTTCAACATAATAGGGAATATACACTGTGTCCCTGATTTTCAGAAGCCCTAAAAATTTTGTTTCTGCAAGGGGCTTTCTGTTGCTGTCATCTCTCAGCAAATGTGTACTGATATATCCTACCTCCATTCCTGCAAGTTCCTGTAGATTTCTGCAAAAAACATTTATTCCTGCAAGATGTAAAAGAGAAACCCACTTCGCATTATTTATCTTCGCACTGTAGCTCTGTCTGTTGATACTTGTCTTAACATCCTCGGGAAAAGTATATCCCATCTCTGCAAGAAATGCTTTTCCTTGTCTTGTAAGCTTAAAGCTCTGTTTGTTGCTTTGCTGTTTTATCATCTTAAATTCCTGCAAGTTTTTATAAATATTAACCCCGAGCATCTCACTTTTGTATCTTTCCTGTAAGTCCTTCGGGAAATATCTGCAAAGACCGCAAAGCCTTAAAAAGTTGTAATCATATACATCGTAAATCATAAAT
>JAGBCG010000206.1 GCA_017938055.1 Clostridia bacterium | reverse complement strand
ATAAAATAACTCATCACTTACATAACACCTATATGTACCCTCTGATTTTTCTGCTTTTTCCCAGATATTCAAAGGCACTTCAAAGTCAGGTTTTCTTTCGTCCAAACAGTGTAGCTCTATGCACACACCAGTCTTTGAAACAAGTGCTACCATGTCGTCTGTACTTACTCTTACAGTATATTCTCTTGTTTTACAAAGCAAATCACTTGCCTTTTGCATATCTTTTTTTTGTACAAGAATGTCTATATCGCTGCTAGTACGCATCCAGGGTTCAGGATACAAATCCTTCATGCACATTCCTTTAAGTAGCAGAAAAAGAACGGCTTTATCACTAAACATATTTTCTACATCAGAAAGCTCATATTTTTGCTGTTCATAACGCAAAACCGCAAGATTCTGCTGCCTTTGAAACTTTGAAAAAATTTCGTCCTTACCCCAGAGCCCTATATTTTTCAGAGCGAGGCAGACGATATGAGAAAGGTCGTGCATTTTTGAGAGTTTGTACAAAGTTTCTAACGCCTTATTGTTTTTTGACAGCATTTTTTTAATGCCTACATCGTCAACTTTTTTACCTAAAACTTCTCTTGCTATAAGAGAAATCATTATTTCGTCAATTCTCACCATGCACACCTCTTTTCATCATTATTCTATTTCAAGCTTTTCAAGAAGCTTTTTCGCATTTTGACGTTCTTTATCTGAAACAGCGTTTCTTATTCCCGTAAGACTTGTAATCTTTTTTCTCTTTTCTTTATTAAACACTCTGAACCATCTCTTTATTTGATAAAACGGGTAGAGTATTTTCTTTTCTTTGAGCTTTGGATAAACAACGCAAAGTGCGTCATAGGAAAGAAACATATTATTGAGAAACGCCTTTGTTCTACTCTCTCCCTTTCCTGCACTTATTGCCGCGCCATTAGAAGCAGTACCGTAAACACCACCGGCAAGAACGTATTTTTCAAGCCCAATGCTTGTTTCATCGTATTCTTCACCATAGAACCACACACCGCAAAGCTTTTGTGCACCATTGTGAAAAGTCAGAAGTGACGACTTTTCAAGCAGTTCATTAAGCTTTTGTCTGTTAAAATCGAGCTTTTTTTCAAGTATATAAAGGTCGATAAAACTCTTTATTCCACAGCCACCACGAAGTATGTGCTTTGCCATATGTGCTGTATTATAGAGCATGAAAACTTCAGGTGAAAGTTCATACTTATGCTTAAAACCGTCGCAAAGACAAGCCTTTTCCCACACATTTTCAAGAAATGGTGAAATTTTGGGCAGGCAATCCTCCTCTATCAGTGTATAGTGAAGCTCAAGAAGTACGCCCGTTGGCGACAAAAGCTGAAAATCATGCAGGGTTTGCCCGTCTTTACGCTTAAATGAAAGCTTTTCACAAAGTAACCGCCCTGCTCTTTCACAATCTTCTCTTTTTACGAGAATGTCAATGTCACAGCTTGTCCGCATCCATTTTTCAGGGTACAAGTCACGTATCACCGAGCCTTTAAGGGGCAAAAAATCAACGCCATTTTCCTCAAGGCAGGAGCATATACTTGCATAATCATACACAATCTGCTCGGTGCGATACATGGCAACAAGCTTTTTTTTTCGAAACTTTCCGCTTATTTCTCCGTCATCAAGAAAGCCCTGTTTTTCAAGGGCTTCACAGACAATATGAGCAACGTCGTGTGCCTTTGCTGTTTTGTACAGCTTTTTCAGCGTTTCTTCGTCAGGCTTTTTGTCGTATTTAGTTTGAGCTATGCCTTCGCTTATTTCAGAAGAAATGAGGGAAAACAAAAGGTTGTTTAATGTCATGTAAAAATATTATTCTCCTTAAATACATTAACCATGAGTTTTTCAGACGTCTTTTCTCCAGACCATCTTATTTACAACGCCCGTATAGGACTGAATTATCTTAACAACCTTGGTCGAAACATTTTCCTCGATATAATCAGGTACGGGGATACCGAAATTCCCGTCATCGTTCATGTCAACCGCTGTTTCAACTGCCTGAAGCAGACTGTTTTCATCTATACCTGCTAGTACAAAGCAGCCTTTATCCAAAGCTTCCGGACGTTCCGTTGATGTTCTTATACAAACTGCAGGAAAAGGATGTCCTACGCTTGTAAAGAAGCTTGACTCCTCAGGAAGTGTGCCACTGTCGGATACAACCGCATAAGCATTCATCTGAAGCTTATTATAGTCATGGAAGCCCAGAGGCTCATTTCTTATTACACGCTTATCAAGCACAAAACCGCTTTTTTCAAGTCTGTTTCTGCTTCTGGGATGGCATGAATAAAGAATCGGCATATCATACTTTTCTGCCATTTTATTTATTGCAGTAAAAAGGCTGGTAAAATTCTTTTCTGTATCAATATTTTCTTCTCTGTGAGCAGAAAGCAGAATATATCTGCGGGATTCAAGTCCAAGTCTGTCAAGTACGTCGCTTGCTTCAATTTCATCCAGATTCTCATGAAGCACCTCTGCCATGGGCGAGCCTGTAACGTATGTACGTTCTTTTGGCAAGCCACATTCATGCAGGTATTTTCTTGCGTGTTCGCTGTATGCAAGGTTAACATCGGAAATGATATCTACAATTCTTCTGTTGGTTTCCTCAGGCAGACACTCATCTTTACATCTGTTGCCTGCTTCCATATGGAAAATGGGAATATGAAGTCTTTTTGCTGCTATTGCAGAAAGACAAGAGTTTGTGTCACCAAGGATAAGAAGTGCATCAGGCTTTATCTGATTCATCAGCTTATATGAGCAGTTGATGATATTACCAACTGTTGCACCAAGGTCATCGCCAACCGCATCCATATACACTTCGGGGTCATCAAGCTTTAAATCCTTGAAAAACACTCCGTTAAGGTTATAGTCATAGTTCTGTCCCGTATGGGCAAGAACGGTATCAAAGTATTTTCTGCACTTATTGATAACCGCTGCAAGACGGATAATCTCAGGTCTTGTGCCTACAATTATCAAAAGCTTAAGCTTGCCGTTATTTTTAAAGCTTACATCGCTGTAATCAAGCTTTATGTTCATATCCATTATTCTACCACCTCAAAGAATGTATCAGGATGCTCCTTGTCAAACTGTTCGTTTGCCCACATTACTGTAACAAGGTTTTCACTGTCTGAAAGATTAATAATATTATGGGTATAACCGGGAAGCATGTGTACTGCCTCGATTTTTTCTCCGCTTACCTCAAAGTTCAAAACTTCATTGCCTCCGATTTTTCTCTGCTGTATAAGACCATGTCCTGACACAACAATGAAAAATTCCCACTTTGTATTATGCCAATGCTGTCCTTTGGTAATGCCCGGCTTTGAAACATTAACGCTGAACTGTCCGCATTTTTCCGTCTTTAAAAGCTCGGTAAAGCTTCCTCTGTCGTCAACATTCATTTTTAACTCGAACGCCGCCTTTTCCTTTGGAAGATAAGATAAATATGTGCTATACAGCTTCTTTGCAAAGGAATTGTAAGGAATTTCCGGCATAACAAGAGTTGTTGTCTGCTCCTTAAAGCTCATAAGCAAATCCACAATTTCGCCAAGCGTCACCTTATGAGTTATAGGTGCAGCACAGTATTTTCCGTTGTCGCAAAGCACCGTATCTATGCCGTCAAAAGTACAACGATGCTCTTTTCCGCAAAGGGCATCAAGCATTTCGGTTACAAGGTCGTCAATATACAAAAGCTCAAGCTGTATATTTCTGTCATTTACGGTAATTTCAAGGTCATTTGCAATATTATTACAGAATGTTGCAACAGCACTGTTATAGTTTGGTCTGCACCACTTACCGAAAAGATTGGGAAAACGGTACACCAGTACCTTTGCACCCGTTTCTTCTCCGTAAGCAAACACAAGCTCCTCTCCCGCCTTTTTGCTTCTGCCGTAATCGCTGTCATAACGTCCGATGCAGGTAGCCTGAATGGAGGAAGATGTCATTACGGGACAAGTGTTTTTATACTTTTTAAGAGTATCAAGAAGTGTACTTGCAAATCCGAAGTTACCCTGCATAAACTCCTCGGGGTTCTGAGGACGGTTTACACCTGCAAGGTTAAACACAAAGTCTGCTTTTTTACAATATTCATCTAAAAGTACAGGCTCAGTATCAATGTCATATTCAAATATTTCGCCGATGGATATTTCGGGACGTGTTCTGTCCTTTCCTTCGGCGATATTTTTTAGGTTTGCACAAAGGTTTTTACCTACAAAGCCTTTTGCTCCTGTAACAAGTATGTTCATATCACTTTACATCCTTTGCAAGCTCGTCCTGAATATACTGAAGGCTTGCAATCTTGGCCTTAGTTTCTTCAACTGTCAAAAGCTTTGTGTTATTGGAGTTAAACTCAGTTAGAGTATTACGCTGTGTATCGCCCTTATTGAAGTACTTATCGTAATTAAGCCCTCTCTTGTCGCAAGGAACACGGTAGAAATCGCCCATATCCTCGGCATGTGCACATTCTTCGTTTGTAAGCAGAGTTTCATACATCTTTTCGCCGTGTCTGATACCGATAACCTTGATGTCATCCTTGTTACCGCCGAACAGCTCGCAAACCGCCTCTGCCTGTGTCTGAATAGTACAAGCGGGAGCTTTTTGAACAAGAATATCACCCGCCTGTCCGTGTTCAAAAGCAAAAAGAACAAGGTCAACAGCTTCATCAAGTGACATGATAAAGCGTGTCATGGAAGGCTCGGTAAGTGTTATGGGATTTCCGTTTCTTATCTGGTCAATCCAGAGCGGAATAACTGAGCCTCTTGAGCACATAACATTACCGTAACGGGTACAGCAAATCTTAGTTTTATCTGTTGTACGTGCCTTTGCCACAACAACCTTTTCCATCATTGCCTTTGAAGTTCCCATTGCGTTGACAGGGTATGCCGCTTTATCTGTAGACAGACAAACAACATTTTTAACGCCTGCTTCGATTGCGGCTGTCAAAACATTCTCTGTGCCGAGAACATTGGTCTTTACAGCTTCAATCGGGAAGAACTCACAAGACGGAACCTGCTTCAAGGCTGCCGCATGGAATATGTAATCAACTCCGTGCATTGCATTCTTTACGCTTGCAAGGTCACGTACATCTCCTATATAGAAGCTGATTTTATCTGCAACCTGTGGCATTTTAGCCTGAAATTCGTGACGCATATCATCCTGCTTTTTTTCATCTCTTGAAAATATGCGGATTTCTTTTATATCGGTATTTAAAAATCTGTTGAGTACGGCGTTTCCAAAGGAGCCGGTTCCTCCGGTAATCAGCAGAACTTTATCTTTAAAGATTGACATATCAAATCATCCCTCCAAAATATCAGCAATCCTTTTGCAAGCATACCCGTCTCCATACGGATTACTTGCTTTTGACATAGCATCATAGATGTCTTGATTATCAAGAAGCTGTTTGAAATTCTGATAAATAACCTGCTCGTCTGTTCCAACAAGCTTAAGAGTACCCGCTTCAACCCCTTCGGGACGCTCAGTGGTATCACGCATAACAAGTACAGGTTTTCCAAGAGACGGTGCTTCTTCCTGAATTCCACCGCTGTCTGTTAGAATCATATAGCTTCTTGCAAGAAAATTATGAAAGTCCAAAACTTCAAGGGGTTCTATGATATGAATACGATCACAGCCTCCAAGTTCTTCTTCTGCGGCTTTACGAACCACCGGGTTCATATGAATCGGATAAATTGCTTTTACATCCTTATTTTCTTCCAAAACTCTGCGTATTGCACGAAACATATTATGCATAGGCTCACCAAGATTTTCACGGCGATGTGCTGTTATCATAATTAAACGACTGTCTTTAGCCCATTCAAGTTCCGGATGAGTATATTTATCAGTAACCGTTGTTTTTAATGCATCGATCGCTGTATTGCCTGTTACATAAATTGTTTCAGGGCTTTTTCCCTCTTTTATCAAATTCTGTCTTGACTTTTCCGTAGGAGAAAAGTTATACTTTGCAATTATACTTACTGCCTGTCGGTTGAACTCTTCAGGATATGGACTCCAGACGTTATATGTGCGAAGTCCGGCTTCAACATGACCTACAGCAATTTGTTTATAAAAACACGCAAGAGCTGTTACAAAGGTTGTAGAAGTGTCACCATGAACAAGCACTACATCCGGTTTTTCTTTTTCAAGAACATCAGAAATTTTAGTCAAAATACCGGTAGTTATATCAAACAATGTTTGTTTTTCTTTCATGATAGACAGATCATAATCAGGATCAACACTGAACGTATCCAAAACCTGATCAAGCATTTGTCTGTGCTGACCTGTTACACAAACTACTGTTTTTATATTTTTTCGCGTTTTAAGTTCATTCACCAAAGGACACATCTTTATTGCTTCAGGGCGGGTCCCAAAAACGAGCATTACTGTTTTCATGTTGGTCATCCTTTCGAATTACAGCCTATATGTTGATGCAATGTTGCAGCATTTACGAGTGTCAAGAACAATTTTGTCTGCAAGCTTGTCCATATTCTCTTTGATTTCATTATGGTTAACCATAATTACCACCAAATCAACATCTGCAAGGAATTTATCCAAGTCATGATACTGATTTGCCACAATATCATTTGTAATAAAGGGGTCGTAAACCTTGAGTGGAGCTGCAAGATGCTTTTCCTGACATTCAAGAAGCTGAAGTGTGGGGGATTCTCTGTAGTCATCAACATTTTCTTTGTATGTAAGACCATAAAGACCTACACGTGTTGTGTCTGTCATGCCCTTTTCCTTCATGATTTCATGAATTCTTTCAAGTACAAACTCCGGCATACTGTCATTAACCTTCATTGATTCCCAAATAACCTTTGTAAGTGCAGGATAATCACCTACAAGGAACCATGGGTCAACTGAAATACAGTGTCCTCCAACGCCGGGACCGGGCTGAAGTATATTTACTCTCGGGTGCATATTACAAATCTTTATGATTTCATAAACATCCATACCATCATGACGGCAAATCTTTGCTAGCTCATTAGCAAAAGCAATATTTACAGCTCTGAACGTATTCTCCACAACCTTTGTCATTTCAGCCGTCTTAATATCCGTAACAACAATATCACCCTGACAGAAGGAAGCATAAACCTCTTTAACCTTTTCGCCTACAGCCTTATCGTCAGCACCGATTGTGCGGTTGTTGTGAAGAAGCTCATAAACCATATTGCCAGGAATAATTCTTTCAGGAGCATGTACAAGATTTATGTCTTTACCTATAACAAAGCCGTTTTCTTCGATAACCGGACGCACAAAGCGGTCTATTGTACCGGGAGAAACAGTAGACTCAATTACTACCGTTGCACCCTTTGGGCAAACTCGCATAACTTCCTTAACTGCGGCGTTTACATAGCACGCGTCAATTTTCTTGCTGAATTTATCATACGGTGTGGGAACTGAAACAATGTACATATCCGTCACCTGATACTCGGTGGTAAACTTAATACCGCCCTTCAAAGCATCTGCAAACAGCTCGTCAAGACCGTCCTCTTTAAAGGTAGTCTTTCCGGCATTAAGTGTTGCCACAAGCTCTTTGTTGTAGTCTGTTCCTACAATCTCAACTCCATGGGATGCAAGCATAAGTGCTGTAGGAAGTCCTATGTAGCCAAGTCCTATTACGTTAATCATTTTTATTTCTCCTTATCTTTGAATAAAGTATATCTTTTTCATTTTTATCTAATCCAAAAGCTAAAAGAGTAGCTCCATAAGTCACAACAAATGCAACAAATCCACCTACAAATTCATGGACTGTTCCGCTAAATATACATACAGCACCAACTGCCGCTACAGAGCTAAAAACAATACATAACCATATTTTAGAAAATATTTTTTTGTATAATACAAGCAAATTGATTTTAAATTTTTTATAATAATATATTCCCATTACTACAACACTACTTGTGAAATAGCAAAGTGAAGAGGATATTGCACAAACGTAATATCCAAATTTGCGTACAAGCAACAGAGAAACCATAAGATTAATAAAGGCAGATATTGCAATTACAATGGTGCGAAATCCCAGCATATTCTTTGCACGCAAAATTGAAAGGCAAACATTGATACATAGTTCAAATAAAGCTGGACCGATTAAAATAAGTGTAATATAATAAACATCTTCATATCCACCACCAAGCCACATATCTATAAATTGTCTTCCAAGTACTAAAAAACCTGCTAAAGCTGCTCCCAACAGCAAGAATTGAATTCTTCCCGCTTTAATTACTAATTTTGTAGTATTAGTATATTTTCCATCATCATGTTTTAACACTTCTGTTACAGTTGGAAGAACAACACCTGAAATAGCCGTTGAAAGCTGTTCATAAATACCAAATATTAATAGT
>JAGBCG010000205.1 GCA_017938055.1 Clostridia bacterium | reverse complement strand
CGCAAAAACGTCTTGAAGCCTCACAAAAGCTAATGGATAATATTGAAAAACAGATGCAATATCTCGATATGCCATCAGTAAAATTCAATGTTGAAATTAAACAGAAGCCTTTTGGAAAAGACGGGGCTGACGATGTTGAATTTTTTATCATGACTAACTCTGGAGAGGGCTTCTCTCCCCTTTCAAAAACAGCCTCCGGTGGTGAGCTTTCAAGAATAATGCTTGCAATCAAGAGTGTTATAGCTGAAAAAGACGGAATTGATACATTGATTTTTGATGAAATTGATACCGGTATTTCAGGAAAAACGTCAAGAAAAATAGGCCTGAAGCTTAGCGAAATTTCAAAGTTTTCACAGGTTTTATGTGTTACCCATTCTGCACAAATCTGCTCTGTTGCAAACACTCATTATCTTGTATCAAAGTATACCGACAACGCAAGAACATATACCAGAGTTTTGCCGCTGTCAGAGAAAGAAAGAATTGATGAAACAGCACGCATAATTGCAGGTATCAACATAACACAGTCCTCAATAACGGCTGCATAAGAGCTTATAGAGAGCAAAACGCTGTAAATTAGACGGTTGTTTTAGGTTAATTGTGGCACTTTTACTATTGACACTTTTGTCGTAAAATGTTATAATTTAGTTGTTAAATATATAAAAGCAAAAAGCTTAAACAGGAGGAACATTATGCAGGACTTTTCAAATGAGGTAGCCCTTAATCCCATTGCTCTTGTAGGTACAAGAGGAACGGAGAAAATGCTTAAGAGAATCGAGAAATACATCGGTGAATGGAGACGTGAGGAAAACCCTGACTACATCATAAACGCCAAATTTTCAAGATTCGGAACCGGTGAAGCAAAGTGCATGCTTGAAGAATCAGTACGAGGTAAGGATTTGTTCATTGTAGCAGACTGCTTTAATTACAGCCAAACCTACAAAATGTACGGAATGGAAGTCCCAATGAGTCCCGATGACCATTTTTGCGATATTAAGCGTATTATTTCTGCTGCAAGCGGAAAGGCTGCCAGAATTTCTGTTATAATGCCGATGCTTTATGAGAGCAGACAGCACAGAAGAACGGCACGTGAATCCCTTGACTGTGCATTTATGCTTCATGAGCTTGCAAATTTAGGCGTAGAAAACATAATGACCTTTGATGCACACGATGACAGAGTAAGAAACGCTGTTCCCCTTGAAGGCTTTGACAATCTTATGCCTACATATCAGATGCTTAAGGCATTTATGGCGAATGAAAAAGATATTGATATTAAGAATATAGTTGTTGTTTCTCCTGACGAGGGTGCTCTTGGCAGAGGTATGTATTATTCTTCTGTTCTGGGTGTGCCGCTTAGTATGTTCTATAAAAGACGTGACTACACTGTTGTTAAGGACGGAAGAAATCCTATTGTTGCACACGAATACCTTGGTGATGATGTAAACGGCAAGGATATAATCATTGTTGACGATATCCTTTCTTCCGGCGATTCATTCTTACACATACTTGACAAGCTCAAGGCAATGGGAGCAAGAAGAATATTTGGTTTCTTCTCCTTTGGCCTTTTCTGCAATGGTTTCGAACAAGTTGACGATTACTACAAGAGAAGTATGTTTGACAGAATTTATGCAACAAACTCTGTTTACAACTCGGATGCTGCCCTTTCAAGAGAATGGTTTAAAGAAGTAAGTGTTGTAAAGTATATCGCATACTATATAGAGGCTGTAAATATCAATAAATCAATAGGAAGCATGCTTGACCCGATTAAGAAAATTCATGCTTTGTGTGACAAATACGGAATTGAGTATTCTAAATAAATTCATAAAGATTAAAGATTTTACTTTTATAGCAAATGAATAAGGTGAGTGTTTTGGCACTCACCTAAATTTTTTATATCTCATATAAGCTGCTGTTCGTTTATGATAAGCTTGAATTTTAATCCCAGATGCTCCGCAGCTTTGCGGCACATAATCATTCTTTGAAGAAATATTTCAAAATAATCCATAACCGAGCTTACATGAACATCAATGTCAAGCTTGAGCTTTATAATAGTCTTGTCTTCGTTGATTTTCAGCATGGACTTTTTTACCGAGTAGTTAACTCTGTCGTGAATGTCAAAGCTCTTAAAATCGGTGTTTCTGACTCTTGTATATCTTACATCGCTTTTATCAGCAAGTATTAGTGCTGCAGCTATGTGGTTTACAGCAATACCGGTGCCCTCATCGTGATTTCCTATCGCTGTTGTAACAGTTGCAATATCACTGGGCGGAAAACCAAGGTCGGAAAGTATCTTGAACGCCATGACAGCACCGCTTTGTGAATGTTCACTTCTGTTTACAAGGTTACCTATGTCGTGTATATATCCTGCTATTTTTACAAGCTCAATATCATGTTCACTAAAATTCAAGGTTTGCAGAATATATGCCGCATCTGTAGCAACCTTAGTTACATGTGCAAAGCTGTGTTCAGTGTATCCCAACACCTTCAGTGATTCATCAGCCTTTGATATATAGGTGTTGATGGCTTCGTTCTTTTTGATTTGCTCAAATGTATACATAATTACCTCCGTAGATAATTCTACACTCTTATTATAT
>JAGBCG010000204.1 GCA_017938055.1 Clostridia bacterium | reverse complement strand
GTGAATCGGACGTGTTCTCAGAGGATGTGCCTGATGTCACAATATCTTTAGGTGACACAGGTGACTATGTTTTACTTTTACAAAAGCTGCTTAATTACATAAGCGTATTCTATCCCTCAATTCCATCTGTTACAGAGGACTCTGTCTTTGGTCAGCTTACTCAAAACTCTGTAAGAGAATTTCAGCGTACCTTTGGCATCAATATTACAGGTGTTGTCACCCCTGCTGTTTGGGACGCTTTATACAGAGTTTACATTGATATTATCAACTCTGTCACACCAACTCTTGCAAACCAGGGGTATCCCGGCTACGACCTCAGGCGTGGTGACAGAAACGAAGCCGTTCGTCTTATGCAGACTTATCTCAATGCTATTTCAAGACAGAGATATCCGTCCATTCCAATACTCAGCGAAGACGGTGTATTTGGCGAAAGCACGGAAAACGCTGTTCTCACTTTTCAGAGAAGTGTGGGACTTAATCCTACGGGTGTTATTGATGTTACCACATGGGAACGTATTGCCGAGCTTTACAATTTTGGTCTTGTAAGATAAAAAGATTACAAAAAACGGAGGAACTATGTTAATACATTCGGACATACCTGCTATCTTTAAAATTCAGGAATACTTGCCAACAGCTGTTTCATCAAATCTATCTCGTCTTGACAAATCAACTCTTGATAAAATTTCTGAAATAAGACTACGAAAAGACGGAATTGTTACTGTTACTGTGGAGGGAAAAAACTATCTGTTAAGCAACAGCGGTATACAGAAATTTTCCTCCTCCGTAAGCTACGTTTCCTCACAAGAGCTTGAGGATTTCATTTACAAGGTATGCAAGGGAAGTGTTTATGCACACGAATCTTCTATAAACAGCTCTTTTATCACATCCTGTGGTATAAGAATAGGTCTTGGTGCTTCAATAGATGCAAAAGGTCAAGTGGAGGAAATAACAAGCGTCAACATCAGAATTCCTCATCACATTGACGGCTGTTCGGCTACAGCTGTAAAATACATCGAAAATGGCGGCTTTGACGGCGGAAAAGGTCTATTGGTTATATCACAGCCCGGTGTTGGAAAAACAACTCTATTGCGTGACCTTGCAATAAAGCTTTCAACATACAACAGAAAAGAATACACTACCGAAATGAAAAGAGTTTGCGTCATTGATGAAAGATACGAAATATTTATGCCGCACATTTTTGAAAGCTGTTGTATTGACTTTATTTCAGGTACAGGCAAGCTTTTAGGAATTGAAAGAGCTGTTCGTCTTTTATCCCCTCAGGTAATTATCTGCGACGAGCTTTCGGGTGCAGATGAGGCTGAGAAAATTACAAAAAGCAAAAATCATGGTGTTATTTTTATTGCCTCATATCACTGCGACAGCCCAGAGCATGCACTGGAAAAGGATTTTATAAAAAAAATGTTCGACGAGGGTGTGTTTGGTGCAATATGTACCTTAAAGAGAGATTTAAAAGGTAAGGTGCATACGGAAATTTCCGTTTTGGGTGAAAACAGTGATGCTTAAATACGCCGGTATCACACTTTTATCGGCAAGCATTGCAGTTTTCGGGCTTATAAAATCCTCTGAAATAAAAAAAGCCCTTACAATACGCAAGGATGTTATGGGACTGCTTTATGCGATGGAAAATGCTTTACAATTCGGCGGAAAAAGCAAGGAGGGCATTTTTAAAAGCTTTAATTGCAGGACAAATGAATTAAAAACCTTTCTTTCTTCAATGCTTGACGGACAAAATGAACATGAGAGTGTAAAAGTGCATCTTTGCTCTTTGACAGACGAGGATAAAAAGCTGCTGTCTGATTTTTTTACAAATTTTGGAAAAAGCACAAAACGTGAAAGCGAGCTTGAAAGCTTAAGACACTTTAATGCTGAATTTGAAAGAATCGGCAAGCAGGCCGAAAAAGAACAGCTGGGCAAAATACTGTTATACAGAAAGCTCGGCATTATAATTGCCCTGCTTGCAGCAATAATATTCATATAAAAAGACGGAGGAAAAACATG
>JAGBCG010000203.1 GCA_017938055.1 Clostridia bacterium | reverse complement strand
GCCATAGGTCCGTGTATAAATGTGTGCTGTTATGAAGTGGGTGTTGAGGTGCTGGAGGCAGTAAAAACACTGTTTTTATCAAAGCATATGGAAAAGCAAGCTAACGGAATGTTTGAAACAGACCCTGTATGCTCTCTTAAAGGAACGCTTCGTGCAAATCTTGCTTTAATAAATAAAACGTTACTTGTAAAATACGGCGTGCCTGAGGAAAATATTGACATGTCGGGTATTTGCACCTGCTGCGGTGGATATGAATTTTTCTCGCACAGACAAAGCTCCAGTCATTCGGGAACATTCCCGTCAATAATATTGAAAAGGAGAAGCCATGAGTGAAAAACTGCCCTTTAATAAGGCATATGTGGAAATAACAAACGTGTGTAACCTTGACTGCTCTTTTTGCAAGGGCACAGACAGAAAAAAAGAGTTTATGTCTGCAGATAGGTTTTATGCTGCAGCAAAAAAGCTGACAAAGGTTACAAAGTACATATATTTACATGTTTTGGGTGAGCCGACACTTCATCCCGAGCTTGAAAAAATACTTGAAATATGCAAGGATTTGGATTTAAAGGTAATTATTACTACAAACGGAACGCTTGTGAATAAGGTAAGTGACATTTTGCTGCAAAGTAAGGCACTTCATAAGGTGAATATATCGTTGCACGCATTTGAAGCAAATAGCGGGATTGATTTTGTGCAGTATCTTGAGGGATGCTTTGAATTTGCAAGGAAAATAAATGAACACGGAAAAATTTGCGTGCTTCGCTTGTGGAACGGCGACAGTGAAAGAATTTACGGTCAAAACACCTTGAACGGTCACATTATACAAAGTTTAAAAGAACATTTTGCGGGAGAATGGACACAAAATACCAAAGGCTACAGAATAAAGGAAAAGCTGTTTTTGGAATTTGCGGAAAGATTCAACTGGCGTCAAGAGGCTTCGGAGGGAAAAATTAATTGTTACGGACTGCGTGACCAGATAGGAGTGCTTGTGGACGGAACGGTGGTGCCGTGCTGCATAGATTGCGACGGAGCAATATCGCTTGGAAATATTTTTGACGGGGAGATTGAAGAAATAATAAATTCCCCTCTTGCAAGACAAATAGCACAGGGCTTCAGAAACGGTAAGGCAGTGCATCCTTACTGCAAGGGATGCGGCTTTGTGAGAACAAGACTTTAAGATAAAGGAAAAAATAAAAATGAAAACAAAAAATTCAATTCTGATTTTGCTTGCAGGCGTGTTCTGGGGAAGCATGGGTGTTTTCGTACATTTGCTTACTGACGGCTTTGGGTTTAATTCCTTGCAGGCGGCATGCCTTCGCATAATGAGTGCGGCGGTAATATTGTTTGTGTTTATACTTGTGTACAATAAATCGCTTTTAAAAATAAAGGCTATAGATTTACCTCTTTTGGTGTGCAATGGCGTCTTTAGCGTTTTTCTTATGACGGTGTTTTACTTTGTGTCAATAAGCAGTGATACGTCAATGTCCATATCGGCAGTACTGCTTTATACGGCACCCTTTGTGGTGATGCTGCTGTCATGTATATTTTTGGGAGAAAAGCTTACGCTTCAAAAGGTTGTGTGCCTTGTGATAGCTTTTGGAGGATGTTGCCTTGTGAGCTTTTCTGAGCCTGGATACTCTACGCCAAAAGGATTGATATTCGGCTTGCTGTCGGCAGTTGCTTATGGGCTTTACAGTATTTTCAGCACTATGGCACTTAAAAAGCACCATCCATATACTGTGACGTTTTACTCGTTTTTCTTTGCAGCACTGTGCTCTGTTGCAATGTCCTTTGCTACAGATATAGGACATACTGCGGCAAAGGCAGACAATTCTCTTTACCTTGTTGGTGCTGTTGCTCTCACAGGTCTTGTCACCGCAGTACTTCCATTTATGCTGTATACCGTTGGACTTAATGGTACAAGCCCGTCGAAAGCATCAATAATGGCGTATGCGGAGCCTGTTTCGGCGTGTGTTTTCGGTTATGCCATGGGTGAGAATATGACGCCTTGGATGATTGTAGGAATAGTTCTTACACTTTTGTCAATAGTGATGTTGAATATACAGCTTCCGGATTTGAGTAAAAAAGGGAAAAAACATGATTAATGTGCTTATAAGCCGTTGTCTGCTTGGAGAAAAATGCAGATATGACGGCAGAGGAAACAGTATTTTTAGCCTTGATAAAATAGAGAAAATGTGCAAACTTATTGACGTGTGTCCCGAGGTTGATGCGGGACTTGACACACCACGTCCTGCTTCTGAAATAAAGAAAGGAAAAGTTGT
>JAGBCG010000202.1 GCA_017938055.1 Clostridia bacterium | reverse complement strand
CGGAGTCTGGGAGAGTGAATCTGCGTATAAAGCATAGAGCTTAATGTTGCTGTAAATTCTGCTCTGGATGTCAAATACTGTAGACTTGTCTGTTGACCAGCCGATAAAATACTTGTCTTTTGGGGCAGTAACAGAGGGGATTTTTGTCAGCTTGTCACCAAATATTACCTGTTCGCTCTTGAGACCGAAAAGCGTGCCTTTTCCTGCATCGTAGGAAACTGTGTAAATAACAGGCTCCGGCTCTGAGGAGGTGCTTGTAGTAATGTTATAAACGTTGGAACAATAGGTTTTGTCAGAAACTGTTGCATAGAAATAAAGCTTGTATTTGAAGTTGTCACGGATGTTTTTGAAAGTATATGACGTACTTGAATTAAAAATATCAACACTTTTTATAACATTGTAATCTGTGTCGCAAAGTACGGCTGTGTAATTTTCAATTTTGCCAATGTCTGAGGGAGCGACCCAGGAAATGTTTATGGAATTTTCACTTGCTGTATAAGCAAGATTAAAGTCAGCTTTGAATGAATTGCTTTTGCTGAGAATAGTGGAGCTGCCACTTTCTTGTGTTTCTTTGTCCTGAGAATCCTGTGGTGTATTTTCCAAAGAGTCGTCTTCAGGCTCGTCTTCAGGCTGCTCTTCAGGCTCGTCTTCGGGTTTTTCTTCAGGCTGCTCTGTGGGTTCATCTTCGGGCTTTTCCTCAGGCTGCTCTGTAGGTTCTATCACAGGTTCTTTTTCCTGTTCTTGCTCAGTTTTGTCATCAACTGTTTTTCTGTCGTCCAAACCGTCAAGCTCATATTCAAGAATAAATAAATCGCCGTCCTCAACAGTACCGTCGAAATTGAATTGATGTTGCTGTGCATTCATAACAACAATACCGGGATACCATCCACCAACTTTGTCAGTAATTTCGTTGTTTGCAACCCAGAAGGTGTCGTGGTTAAATTCTTCATAGGTAATGCTGCCTTTAAGTTTAAAGGAAAGACTTGCGATAAGTACCTCGCTTCCATCATCTGCCTGAAGGTGTGACTTGCTGCCGGGGAGAAACCAGGCAAACATGAAGTAACCTTCTTCAGGATTTATAAGCTTGGAGGAGCCTTTGCCGATGTCGGTAATGACAACACCGTTGTGTCCGGTTATAACGTCGGTAAGATAGATGTTTCCGTTTTCACCAAAGTCCGGAACGTTACCGGCAGTCACCGGCTTTGCGTTTATATCGGTAAGCTCAAGAACACTGCTGTCATATGTAAAGCTGCAATAACCAACAATGGCAGTACCTTTCGAAATGTATATGTCGGCATATATCATATCTTCGGCTTTGTTATAAGATAAAACTACCTTGTGCTGAGTAAACACAAAATCATCCTGTGCAAAAACCGAAAAAGATAATACAGATGTCAAAATTAACACCGCAGCAAAAATCAATCCGAACTTTCTTTTCATTATTACAAAACCATCCTTTCGACGTATGTGACTTTTATTTGCATCTTCTCAATAATATTCTACAATAACAGACACTTTTTTTCAATAGTTTTTTTGCATTTTGCCCTGTCAAATTTGTAAATATTATCACAAAAACGGAATATACAGAAAAAAACGGCAAAATATAGAGATATGTATTATTGAAAGGTGTGAACACATGGATAAAAGTGAAATTTGTGCCGTGGTGTTGGCAGGAGGCTTTGGCACAAGACTGTCTCCGCTTACTGATTCTGTTCCCAAACCCATGATGAGAGTGCTTGATAAAACGGTGCTGCAGCATACAGTGGAAAAATTGACAGAGCTTGGAATAAAGAACATAAAGGTGTCGGCATACTTCAAGTGGGAGAAGATTTGTCAGCATATGAAAGAGTATAAACAGGTAGAGGTGGTGCATGAAGCTGTGCCTATGGGAACGGCGGGAGGAGCAAAAATGTGTATAGACCCAAAAGCACAGAATGTCCTTGTGCTGTCAGGCGACGGAATATTCGACTTTGACCTTGAAAGTGTGTGCGAATTTCACCAAAACAATAATGCCGACGTTACAATAGTGAGCACTCACAGCCAAAATCCCACACGTTTTGGAAGCATTGTCAGCACAAAAGAGGGAAAAGTTGTAAGCCTTCTTGAAAAGCCGCCGTGGAGAAAGGTGGTCACAAGCGTTGTGAATACAGGAATATATATGCTGTCAAAAAGGGCATATGAACAGATTCCGGACGGATTGTTTTATGATTTTTCAAAGGACTTGTTTCCAAAGCTGTTGAAAAACGGCTATAATGTGATGACAAAGACACTTGAGGGGTATTGGTGCGATATGGGAACGCTGGAAGAATACCTGAAATGTAACCTTGATGCATGCAGCGGAAAAATAAAAACATTACCAAATACCAAAAATGCAAAAAATAGTCTTTTGCAGGTGGGAATAGAGGCAAAAAGCGACGTGTTTGTAGGGGATGGCGTAAATATCGGCTGTAATGTAACTCTGGAAAAAAATACTGTTCTGGGAGAAAACTGTTTTATACAGGATGGATGTGTAATTTCGGCGAGCGTGATAGGAAAAGACGTGAAGATAGGAAAGGGCTGTGGAATATATGGGGCAATAATAGGAGATGGTGCGGTTTTGGGAGAAAACTGTATTATTGCTGAGGGATGTGTACTTGAGCAGGCAAGCAAGATAGAGGAGGGAACGGTTTTGGATAAAAATGTTTTGGTAAATTGTGAGGGAAAACAATGTCAGAATATCCCCTCAAAGCAACAAAATGTTTTGTTTAAAGAAACATCGCTTGCCGTGCTTATGGGAGAAAATCTGGTCGAGAAGACGCAAAAGCTTGCATATTCCATTGCAAAAGCATTGCGGGAGGAAATGGCACAAAATCCAAGTGTGTCGCCTGTTTTTTGTGTAGGGGACGAAGAAATAAAGCAGGCTTTTTTGAAGGGCTGTACAATGGGCGGCGTAAATGTGCTTGTTTTTGATAAAGCACAGGAATATCACGCAAAATTTATAGATATATGCGCTCCTGCTGATATGACGGTGTGCATAACGGAATTTTCCGATGGTATAAGCTTTAAGCTGATGTGTGGAAGAACAGCGGATATTAATGACAGTATGGAAAGAAAAATATCAAAGTATTTTTTCAGTGACTTTAAAGGTATAGAAGAACAAGAGCAATCGCAATACTCTGTGATTTCAGGTATAGATGACATTTACCGCCTTTCACTTGTCAAAACTGTAAGACGAATGTTGTCTGATACATGTATAACAAATTGTATCAGCTTTAATGTGAATGAAAGTAAGGGTGCAGAATGTTTAAGACAAGCACTTGAGGGCTTTGTTTATAACAGCGAAAATAGTACGGCAGAAAAATTATTAATACGATATGGTGATAAGGGGTATGAAATAAAAACACGCGATTTTACGATAGATAGCTGTCATATACTTGCACTTGTGTTTGATAATGCAGACAGTATAGGACTGAAAAGGGCATATGTTGACGAGGACAGTCCTGATATACTAAACTATGTTGCAAAGAAAAACGATATAAAAACAGAATATGTCGAGGACAGATACACAGGCTATTACCTTGATGATATGTTTGAACTGCTCGTGAGCAGGGACGAAAATTTTACTGTGGCTGCACTGTTGTGTGTTGCAGCACTGAGCGGAAAACAACTCAAAGGTCTTGTTGAAAAGTTGCCGGAATTTGAAATATACACTGATTTGTTTATTGGATTTGAAGACAGAGCTGCGTCAATGGAAAGACTGTGTAAACTGTATGGAATAGGCGAAAGAAAAGGAAATGGAGTTACGGTAAGACTTTCAGG
>JAGBCG010000201.1 GCA_017938055.1 Clostridia bacterium | reverse complement strand
GTTGTCATATCTTATTTCTACGGGTAACTTTGACTTACAACGAGGACAGGCAAACTCTCTAAACCTCATTGTTTCTCCTCCCAGACCTTTCGCTTATACATCCTCTTATTACATCATTTACAATGTGTAATATATGAGCAATGAATTCCTCAACCTGAGTATCTCTATATCCGATATGTTCAGCCAATCTATACAACTCATCAAACTCATCATTTAATTTCATGTATTTATACCTTCAAACTTCTTTATTTATAATCATTATGTATTACCTTGTTGTAGTAGTATCTAGTAGTAATTAATCAAAGCTTAAATTACCAGCTTTCATATAAATACAGTACGATGATTCCATTTGTCTCTATTTTTTATTTTCAACTGCAGATATGGATTTTATATATGTCCATATCCGCAGTAATCTCAACGGAGCACCCGCCCAAAAATTTTTACCCGCGTTTCAAAAAACATACTTATAGTCGAAGGGGGTAGCACAGTACCCGCAGACTTCAAAGAAAATAAGAAAATTAGTACCTTTCGTTCCATGATGCTCTTTTGATATGTTGGCCATCCTCGTTACTATTGCAAGGTTCATGATGGAATTATCCAGACTATCATCGTTTATGTGGTCTACGGTCAGGAGAGAAGCGGACCCTATACAGAATTTCATAACGTTTAACCCGTACCAGCACAGCATCACAATTTGATGAACGGGCATACCGAAATGTCCACCGAAATATTCTGCAGTTTCTGGACTGCTGAAATTTATATACCAATACTCTGTACCAGAATCCCCGCTACCGCTTCTTTTAGGCTTCTTATATGGCTTTCGCCAATCGCCCATTAGATAATCAAAAGGGCTAAACAGTTCTTCATCTTGATATGATAAAGCACCAGTTTCATCATTCCAAAGGTAGTCCTCGAAATTGAAATCATCCACCTTATAGTCATATCTTTTCAGAACCATTCCACGAGTGCAGTCAACGAAGTAGAAGTAGGGCTTTACATAGAAGACGAAACAGTCAGGTAGGACTTTTCTGACTGTCAGGCTAAGATTGTAAATGTTTGCAAATAATCTCTGCTTACCCGCTTCTCTAAAAAGAGAGGCATCAAAGATGGTCTCCATACCGATATACAACGGGGATTTTTTTATCTCAAAGAAGTTGTCACTCAAAAAAGAATAATCTTTTGCTGCATCCCCGAACCTAAAAGCCTTTATGAGATTCTTGGTAGCAAGGTCAAACTCTTCTTGTAAACCCGTATCAGAATCATCTTTTTTGAGCTTTTTATAAATCCCTACGTAATCTTTAACAGCATAAGCAAAGTCAGGACTATATGCTCTAAACTTCTCGAATATTTCACCTTCACCTTTTGCAAGACTATTAAGATGTCTTGTTACACTATTCTTACCTTTTTCAATGAGAGAGGCAGCACTCTCGTTCTTTCTAAACTTAATTTCCATGAACATTTCCTCCGTAAACATAATTATTCTTATTTGCCTTTATGTACTCGCTCACAGCCAATACAAGTAAGGCGCTGATAGAGACGCCTTTTTCATCAGCGAAAGACGCTATCTCGTTGTATTTTGCATCACTTACTTTTACACCCAGATGCTTGGTTCTTTTAGATTTATCACTCATAGGCAATTTTCCTCCTTATTTAATCTTTACTTAATTTATAACAAGATGTCCTAAAAAAAGGCGTTCAGTAACGTCAATAGCCACACTGTTGCAAAATATTTTTTATATGTCCAACATATTTTTCTATATAAAAAATCAGCCGGCAACGCCGGCTGTAAAATGCAAAATATGTAATTATCGTAAAAGGTTCGGAATAGGCTGTCCTTCGTGTTCAAGAATTAGGGCTTGGTCTAAAATGATTAGAAAGTGGCTGTACTCAAAGGTGCAGGTATCTCTGTATAGTTTCCGTTGACTTATATAATGGAACCATAGCAAACGCCACTCGTCCTCAGTCTCTCCATATTTTCGTCGACCTCTCTTTATGACCTCTTCTGTGAACGTTAATATAAACTCTTTGAATTCATCGTTTATAAACTCACCAGGTTCGTAGTGCTTTGCCTTTTTAAATTCTCTAACTAACCAAATGTCAACGGGATATACATATTCATAGGACATAACATCCTCAAAGTTTTCAAAAAGCATTCCATCACCACCTATACATAAAAGTGTAAAACAAACAATCTTCTCGTTTTTTCTGCAACTTCAAAAACTCAACTGCATCTATCTTTGAGCGAAAGCCCCTCAACTCAAACCAATCGTCAAAATCAAAAGAAGAAAACACCCACCAATGAAAAATAAAGGGAACCTTCAGCATTTCAAGGTTTTTCTCATACTCCTCACCAAAATCATATCCACCACTTTGTTTACCTCTCATATATCCGTTTATGCTGTCAATGTAAAGATTAGAAAGGTTAGTTAGAAAGGGGTTTGAAAAATGTTTATTAGCCAATCCTTGCTTGATGCTGTTTTTCGTCTCGTTTACAACGGCATCCCACTCAAAGGCATACCATTTTCCGAAGTCTTTAATAATTGCTCGTTTTAGAGCATCGTATGCTGTACGCATATTATCACCACCTTACCACTGATGATAACGCACAAGCCCCGCTAAAGCCAAGAATTTTTATTGATTACATTGAATATGCAAAATTAATCCGTTGCCAAATTTGGCAACGGAATTTGGGCAACAAAAATCCCATCTGACATACATCAGATGGGATTTGGAGCTGGTAAGGGGACTTGAACCCCTGGCCTATTGATTACGAATCAATTGCGCTACCAACTACGCCACACCAGCATATATAAGGGGTTTTGACCCCTTTTTTATAAAATGTTATGGTTGCTGTTTGCCTCGTGGTTGAGATTTCAATGTTTTAGTGCGACCTACTGATTTTTTAGGGGCAACCTACTCATTACGAATCAAATGCACTACCAACTGTGCTACACCAGCATGCTTATGTATTATACTCCGTTTTACAACGTTTGTCAAGCATAAATTTAAAGCGTATATACTTGAAAAATATACTTGAGTGTGGTATAATGAGTTTGCAAAGCAAACTCATTGAATTGCCTTACGGCATGAATTGAAATCTGCAGTTTCATGAATTGAGCCTTGCGGCTCATGAATTGCACTTCGTGCATTATAAAGGCAATTTATAGCTCTGCTTTGAATAAGGAGAGAGTCACACAAAGTGTGACGGGAGGATATAAAAAATGGATTTTTCAACACTTGATAAATTCCTTGACGAACACCTTTGGTACTATGGCTTATATGGATGTGACTTGGCTGTTACATACAAAGGACAGACTGTGTACCGAAAGCAGCTTGGAATAGATGACATAGAAACAGGTAAAAAAATAAATGGGAACGAGCTTTACTATATCTTTTCCGCCACAAAGCCTGTAACATGTGCGGGAGCTCTAAGATTGGTGGAAAGAGGACTTCTTGAGCTTGATGCTCCTGTAAGCAGATATATTCCCGAATTTGAAAATATAAAAATTTCAACGCCGGATGGAGTAGTCAAAGCTAAAAATGTTATGACGGTAAAGCATCTTTTTACAATGACGGCGGGATATGATTACAACATTTACTGCGAGGCTGTAGATAAACTTCGTGGGAAAAACCCAAATTTTACTTCAAGGGAACTTGCTGCAGCCCTTTCTGAATTTCCGCTGCACTTTGAGCCGGGCACAGATTTTCTATACAGTCTTTGCCATGACATTCTTGCGGGAGTTGTGGAGGCGGTAACGGATATGAGGTTTTGTGAATATCAGAAAAAGAATATTTTTGTGCCTCTTGGCATGACACGTACTTGCTTTCATGCTGACGGACTTGATGAAAAGCTTTTTGCAACACAGTATTTATATGATAACGGTGAAAAAAAGTGCAGAAAAATTCCACTGAAGTGCGAGTATACCCTTTCACCAAACCACGACAGCGGTGGTGCAGGTATGATTTGCTGTACCGACGACTATATGAAGTTTGTTTGTGCGATGAGCCTTGGAGGAACTTCAAAAGACGGGTATCAGCTGTTAAAAAGAGAAACTGTTGACCTTATGAGAAAGAATCATCTTCCATATAATGTAGAACGGAAATTTATCAGACGCATGCTTGGCTACAGTTACGGACTTGGAGTTAGGACTATGGTGGATAAGAACGCCCAGCACGCAAAAAGCCCGGTGGGTGAATTTGGCTGGGACGGTGCTGCAAGTGCGTACGTTTTAATAGATCCTGACAATCAGGTGGGTGTTTACTACGCTCAGAACGTAAGGGACTGCGGTTATATGTATCACATAGGTCATCCTGCTTTGCGGGATCACATTTATAAGGCACTTGAGCTTTAATACCGGAGTATGAAAATAAAAATACCGCACAACAACAGGTGCGGAAAATATATAAAAAATTTAATGGAAATATAAAAAGAGGAGAGAAATTGTGATGATGTATCTTGGCGGACTTGATTTAGGAACTACAGGCTGTAAAATCAGCGTGTATGACACTGAGGGAAACTATGTTTCCAACTACTATTGTGAGTATCCATCAAAGCGTGATTCAAGCGGACATGAAATTGACTGTGCACTTATTCTTCAAAGTGTAAAAGAGGTGCTTAAAAAGGCTGCGGGCGAATATAAGCTTGAAGCTTTGGGCGTTACGAGCTTTGGCGAAACCTTTGCAATGCTTGATGAAAACGACAACATCCTTTACCCCGGTCTTCTTTATACCGATCACAGAGGTGATGAACAGGGCAGAGAGTTTGCAAAAAAATTCGGTGAGGATAAGCTTACATACATTACAGGTGTTAAAATGCACAGTATGTACGGACTTGCCAAAATGCTCTGGCTTAAGGAAAATGAACCGCAAATATTCTCAAAAGTAAAGCACGTACTTCAGATGACGGATTTTATATGCTACTGCCTTACGGGAAATGCCGTAATAGACTACTCTCTTGCTTCAAGAAGTCAGTGCTTTGATATAAGAAACAAGTGCTGGAGTGATGAAATTCTGAACATGGCAGGAATTGATAAAGCCATTTTGTCAACACCTGTAAAAACAGGCACAGTTGCGGGAGAAATAAAGAAAAGCATCTGTGATGAGCTTGGAATTGAGGGCGGCATAAAGATAGTGTGTGGCTGTCAGGATCAGGTTGCGGCGGCAGTGGGCTGTGGAATTCTAAAATCGGGAAATGCAGTTGACGGAACGGGCACGGTTGAGTGTATTACACCGGTTTTTGACAAGGTGCCTGAAAATGAGCAGATTTATGAGGACAGATATTCGGTTGTTCCTTATGCCGTTGACGGAACATATGTGTGCTATGCCGTTTCATATACGGGAGGAGCTGCAATAAAGTGGTTCAGGGATAATGTTTCGGCAGAAAAATCATATAAAGAGCTTGATAAGAGAGTAAAGAGCGAGCCGTCAGGAATTCTGGTAATGCCACACTTTGCAGGCTCAGGAAATCCGTATATGGATATTTACTCAAAGGCAGCATTTATAGGTCTTACTCTTGAGCATGATTATATTGATATTTACAAAGCTATCATGGAGGGCGTTACATATGATATGCTTGTAAACCTTGAGGGCCTTGAGAAAGCGGGAATCGTTCCTGAAAAGCTGTATGCAACAGGCGGCGGTGCGGCAAGTGATGTGTGGCTTCAGATAAAGGCAGATATACTTAACCGTCAAATCTGTACCCTTAAAGCAAAGGAAGCGGGTGCTTGCGGAATATGTATGATTGCAGGAACGGCTATTGGTCTTTATAAGGACCTTGAAGAAGCAAAGAAAATATTTGTAAAGGAAGACAAGGTGTTTAGTCCAAGACCTGATATGGCAAACAAGTATGCAAAGCTTTATAACGCATACAGTAAGCTTTATACAGCTCTCACACCTGTCAGAGAGGCTATGATATGAATAACAAGTATATAGGAAACCCTAATCAGATATACGGTGTTGAAGAATACCGTCTTTGCGGCGGAAAAGGCGACGGCATGAGATTTTTGCTTGTGAGAAACGGAAAAGGTCTTGAGGTTCAGATAAGCCTTGACAGATGCGGAGATTTGTCAAGAGTTACCTTTAAGGGAGATAACCTTGGATATTTTGCTCCCTGTGGATATGTTCATCCGTCTTATTATGACCGTAATGGAGCAGGCTTTCTTAAATCCTTTACGGCAGGCTTTATTACAACCTGTGGTCTTTGGGCGGTGGGAAGTCCATGTAATGATGAGGGTGAAGATTTGCCACTTCATGGAACAATATCGAATATTCCTTGTGAAAAACATATGTATTATGAAAAGGACGGAAAACTGTATATAGAGCTTACTGTCAGAGATGCGGCGATTTTTGATAGAAAAATGCTTCTTGAAAGACAGTATTGCGTGGATTTAAATGAAAATTGCGTAACGCTTACCGATAAGGTGATAAATATCGGCTCTAAAAGCACTCCCTTTGAAATGCTGTATCACTGTAATATGGGGTATCCTCTCTTGTCGGAGGACAGTATAATTGAAATTCCCTCTGAAAGCGTAACGCCAAGAAACGCTCATTCGGAAAGTGGTTTGTCTGTTTGCCTTGAGTCGCAAAAGCCTGATGCAGACTATGAAGAAATGTGCTTTTATCATAAAATGACGGGAATTGCTACAGTGTCTATAACAAATCCTAAAATCCGTAAGGGCGTGTCTTTGACTTATGATACAAACCAGCTTCCGTTCTTTACTCAGTGGAAGATGATGGGTGAATATGAATATGTAATGGGACTTGAACCGGGTAACTGTCACCCAGATGGCAGAGATGTTATGAGAAAACAGGGCGTGCTTCAATTCCTTGCTCCTGATGAGAGCAAAACTCATTCTCTGAAATTTAATTTCACAGAGCAAAACTAAAGTTTGAATATTTTTTTATTGTTACTTTTTATAAGGCTCTGTCTGTCATCCTGAGCGAAGGCACATAAAGTGCCGAAGCCGAAGGATCTGTAAAGCTTTGCTTTCTGCACAGGCAGTGCTAAGTGCAAATACTCACATAACAGATTCTTCGACTTCGCTTTGCTACGCTCAGAATGACAATTTTAGGTTCGGGTGAAAGATAGTCCGTGAGTCGTTGTTTGACTCACGGACGTTTTTACGGGCATCAAAAGCTTTTTTTACTATAAAAGTGCCTGCGAAAATCTTTTCTCTTTGCTTACTTTCTCTTTTCAGTAAAGAGAAAGTAAGTTATCTGTAGACATGGAAGCCGTTGCCAATAATTTGAGAGGATTCAGAGAAGATAATGAAGGCATTAGGGTCAATTTGAAGGATTTTATGTTGAAAAGCAGGCAATTCGTTATTTTTAAGAGCACAGACGAGCATTTTATTTTTTTCACGGGTATAAGCACCCGAGGAATCAATGACAGTAACGCCTCTATGAGAGGTTTCAACCAATGTAGATGCAATTTCATCACCTTTATTAGTAACAACAAAAGCAAGCTTTGAAACATTGAGCTTGCGAATGAGAGTATCCATAGAAAAAGTAGTAATCATAAGAGTAATAATGCCATACAGAGCAAGCTCGGTATCTCCAAAGAAGACAAGAGAGAGAAAAATAATAATACCGTCAACAATCATAATAAGCTGACATATGGGAAGATAGGAAAATTTATTCTGAAGCAGACGTCCTAAGATATCAGTACCTCCCGTAGAGCCGCCGGAAGCAAGAGCAAGTCCCACGCCCAAGCCATAAAGCAATCCGCCAAAAACACTTGCCAGAAGCGGATTTTGAGTAATGGGCGGAAAGAGAGTGAATATCTGTACAAACAGTGACAGCAATAATGAAGAAGCACCTGTAGCAATGATAAAACGCTTGCCCAGAACTCTTAAACCAATCAGCAGCAGAAAAATATTTATTGCGGCATTCGACAGTCCCGGCTCGATTTTTAGTGTATAGTAAAGTAAAGTTGATAAACCCGAAACACCACCGGCTACTATCTTATTTGGAAGTGTTAAAAGAGAAACGGCAAGGCTCGTAATGATAATGCCGCAAAGCAGCATAGGAATATTAAGGCTGCTTTTTTTGAGTATTGAATTAATGTTGTTAATTTGTTTTTCCTTGTTCATAATATAACCTCTGCAAAGTCTGATGTTTCAATGGAGCAGGCAGTCACATTTTCTATTCCTGTTTCAATAATGGCACATAATCAACCGTTTAACGTGAAAATCGAATAATTTAATACAGCTGCAAATACCAGCCATAAAATATAAGGTATCTGTAAGTATGCCGACAGCTTGCAAATACGGTAAAACTTGAAAACCTGTATAATGACAAGCACAAGAAGAAACAATAGCCACACAAGTGACAGTAAAAAGTTCTGCATATTAAATAAAATTATGCTCCAGAAGAAGTTTACAGCAAGCTGAAGGGCATATATCTTGACACAGGGAACGGTATAAATCCCCTCACTTCTGCCTTTTAAGAGAATCATGGCAATCGAAATTCCCATAATGACATAGAGGATTCCCCAGACAATTGGAAAAAGAACTGC
>JAGBCG010000200.1 GCA_017938055.1 Clostridia bacterium | reverse complement strand
GCTATCTTCACAGAACAGCAGTAAACGACGTTGCCCGCGTTGAAGGAAGAACTTTTATCTGCACCAAGGAAAAGCATGATGCAGGCCCCACTAACAACTGGATGGGTCTTGAAGAAGCAAAAGAAAAGCTTACTCCTCTCTACAAGGGTGCAATGAAGGGCAGAACAATGTATGTAATACCCTACTCCAGGGGTGTTGTAGGCTCTGACTTCTCAAAGATTGGTCTTGAAGTTACAGACTCTATCTACGTTGTACTCAACATGCTTATCATGACAAGAGCAGGTCAGCACGTTCTTGATGCTCTCGGTGACAGCCCTGACTTTATCAAGGGTCTTCATGCAAAGGCAGATATCGACGAAGAAAACAGATACATCTGTCACTTCCCCGAATACAACTACATCGCTTCCGTAAACAGCGGTTACGGTGGAAACGTTCTTCTCGGCAAGAAGTGCTTTGCTCTCAGAATTGCTTCCTACCTTGGACGCAAGGAAGGCTGGATGGCTGAACACATGCTCATCCTCGGCGTTGAATATCCCGACGGTGAAACAAAGTATGTTGCAGCTGCTTTCCCCTCTGCATGTGGTAAGACAAACCTTGCAATGCTCATTCCTCCGGAATTCCTCAAGAAGAAGGGCTACAAGGTATGGTGCGTAGGTGACGATATCGCTTGGATTCGTGTTGGCAAGGACGGCAGACTCTATGCTGTTAACCCTGAAAACGGTTTCTTCGGTGTTGCTCCCGGTACCAACGAAAAGTCCAATCCCAACGCTCTTGCTACAACAATGAGAGATACAATCTTCACAAACGTTGTTCACAACCTTGATGACAACACAGTTTGGTGGGAAGGTCTTGACAACAATCCTCCCGCAAATGCTATTGACTGGAGAGGCAACAAGTGGGATTACAAGACATACGACAAGACAAGAAAGCTTGAAACAAGCGGTGCTCATCCCAACTCAAGATTTACTGCTCTTGCTCAGAACTGTCCTTGTATTTCTTCTGAATTCAACTCCACAACAGGTGTGCCCCTTTCAGCTATCATCTTCGGCGGCAGACGTGCAAAGACAGCTCCCCTTGTATACCAGTCAAGAAACTGGCAGCATGGTACCTTTGTTGGTTCTATCATGGCTTCTGAAACAACAGCAGCAGCGGCTGGTGCTCTCGGCGTAGTTCGTCGTGACCCCATGGCTATGCTTCCCTTCTGCGGCTACAACATGGGTGAATATTTTGCTCACTGGCTCGCAATGGGTCTTAAGGCTGAAAACGCTCCCAAGATTTTCCATGTTAACTGGTTCAGAACAAATGCTGAAGGCGAATTCATCTGGCCCGGCTTCGGTGACAACCTCAGAGTTCTTCTCTGGATTCTCGCTAGATGCGAAGGCAAGGTTGACGCTGTTGAATGTGAAATCGGTTATCTTCCAAAGCCTGAAGACATTGACACAGAAGGTCTTGACATTTCTATGGACACAATGAAAGAGCTTCTGTCTGTTGACAAGGCAAGCTGGATTGAAGACCTTGATTCCATCAAGGCATTCTATGCTAAGATTGGCGACACAATGCCTAAGGAGCTTTTAGGTGAGCTTGAAACTCTTGAAAAGAACCTTAAAGCATAATTTCTTCAATTTAAAAACAAAAAAATGTTACTGAAATAATTTTATTACAAGTAACACAAACATTTTAACAATAATTATAAAATCCTCTGTTGTCAAATATCGGCTTCAGGGGATTTTTTATCTCAAACAATATTTTGAATATAAACTTATGGGAATTTTCAAAATATTCTATGCAGTTTTAATTGAAACTTGATAAAATTATGCTAAAATACAATATATACTCTGGAGGTGCTGTTATGGGTATCGATACTATAAAAATTCAAAATAAAGGCAACACAAAAATCATTGCTCACAGGGGTCTTTCGGGAATAGAAAGGCAAAACACAAATTCTGCGTTTGTTGCAGCGGGAAACCGCAGTTATTTCGGTATAGAAACGGATATCCACACAACAACAGGCGAAGAATTTGCTGTTATTCACGACGACACGACACGAAGTGTATCAGACACAAATATTATCGTGGAAGAAAGCAGTTATGATACTCTCTCTCAAATTATTTTGAAAAACACAGACAGTATTGAACGAATTGATTTGCGTATCCCTACGCTCCGTCAGTATATTTCAATATGCAAAAAATACGGAAAATTTGCCGTACTTGAAATTAAAAACCGTTTTACACGCACGGATATTGAAAAAGTGATATCACAAATTCATGAGCTTAGTTATATTGACAACGTCATTTTCATCTCTTTTAATCTTGACAATCTTATTGATTTACATGAGCTTTTACCAAATGCAAAAATACAATACCTTTTCAGCAAGCTTTCACAACAAGCAATAGATGCTGTGAAAACATACGGCTTTGATGTTGACGTTCATTACGATGTTGCAACAAAGGATTTTATTCAATACATGCACTCTCTTGGAAAGCAAGTCAACACATGGACTGTTGATAAGCTTGAAATTGCCGAAAAGCTAATTGACAATGGTATAGATTATATAACTTCAAACATCCTTGAATGAGAAAATCTGACCAAAGGAATCATATTTACACAGTGATAAATCACTTATCTAAACAACTAAATTTGCCAAACAAACAATCGGCTTTATGCAACACACCAATATCACAATACCATAAGTTTATAATCACGTGAACATAGGAAATTATGGTTTTTTTGGTATATTATATAATTAAGTTAAAATATTTTAAGG
>JAGBCG010000199.1 GCA_017938055.1 Clostridia bacterium | reverse complement strand
TGTTGTTTATGGAAGATTATCTGTATCGTGGCTTTTTAGTGGATAGATTTTATATCCTACTTTTTCGAGCAAAATTAAGTACTCTGGATTTTGTGTTCTTTCGATAGATTGCAATATGGATTTTTCTTCATCTTTTTTATGTACGAAATAGCCACATATCAGCCAAGCAATTGAAAGTAAGGGCCATAACCAAACGATGTCAACTAAAGCAACTATTAAAAGAGGTACTATAAAGGCTCTAGACCACACTCCTGCTTGAATGAAGAAAAAGAATCGCTTAAATGGAGATTTGGTAATCCACTCTTCTGTATAATGATCCAGGTAAGGCTTTCCGCAAAAAGGACATTGTCTAAATGGATTGCCTACTCTATATGAAGGATTTCTTTGTTCATTTATCACTTTGCCGCACGAAGGACATCTTGCAGTACTATAAACCATAAATTTCAATTCCTTTTACAAAAAACTATGCTATCAACACCATATTAATTGTCAAGTTGTTTGTTTTTCTATATTTTCGCTGTTTTAGGGTTGTTAAATATAAAAACAAGACCACATATGATACCAATGGCATTTGCAATTTCAATGTATCCTTGTATCATGTTGGTAGCAAAAGTCCAAACCTGAAACAAAACAAGTACAACTCCGAAAAGTCTTCTTGACATGATTCTTGTTCGCAAATCTTTTATCATCTTTTTTTGTGCAAATGACGTAATCAAATATGACAACGGTAAAGAAATGATAAAGGGTAAGGTTATAATCCAATAATCAGGTATTATAAATAACAAAGGGGTAAAATCAATAACCAAAAGGACAGGAAAGCTTATAAAAAAACGAGGAGTAAAAATATTACAGCACTTAAAAGAACAAACAATATTGTTTTCCATAAATTAGCCTTAAAACTCATATACACATTTCCTTACTTAACAATCAGTTTATTTATATTATACCACAAGCTTATTCAAAAATCAAGTGTTTTTACGCTGCCCGTCCCAAACCCCTATCAGCAAACTTCCCAATTTGTCTCGAATTTATCAAACCCCACCGTTTCACCCCCACAAAAGCAAAGTCCCACATGGTTTTCAAACTTTAACCATGTGGGATAATTTCATAAAATCACGATTGTCGTGAAAATGACTGGTGGCTCAACATACTGGGTAGTCGAACGCCCTGCTGCAATCCGGCATCAATTTCCATAAGTGTAATTGTTCGGTTGTCGCCTGAATAGTTAAATGTTAATACGACTTTATCGTCATACACAAATACTGAATTGATAAAAGTTTTTATTAACCGTTTCTGACATTCTAAATCAGTATAGTCCATGTTTGCGAACTGATGCAGGAAATAAACTATATGCTCTTTCTTTAGCCCTAAGTTTTCTTTTAACTTTGCCGAAGCAAGTGCCGCCTTGATTTCAGCCTTCTGTTCGTCAAGCTCGTCCATTCTCTGTTTTGTTGCATCGTTAAAAATGCCTTGCTCGATGGCTCTAACCAAATTTGAAATTGATTTTTCAACTTCTGCCAAGCTCTTTTGCAGAGAATCTGTATATGAGGTGTCAGTATTCTGTGCCATGTAATACTGATATGTATTTTCTGCTATAAACTCTAATAGTTCTTCGTCCTGGACAAGTTTAATTACATATTCAAGTACAAGGTTTTCTATCCACACTTGCCGTACTGGCTTTTTGTTGCACAGTTTTTTACGTTGATTGTGACAGTAATAGTAATGATGTCGGTTTCCTGTTCTGCTTGTTCCGCATACACCTACCATCATAGCACCGCATTTGCCACAGAATAGTTTTTCCGTTAGAAGATACTCTACCTTTGAATTCTTGTGTGCCGCCGCTTTCTGATTATATTTCAGCATTTCCTGTACTTTGTAGAAGATTTCCTCACTAACTATTGGTGGAACGGCATTTTCAATACGTACTTCATTGTTGTATGTATAAACACCGATATATTTTTCATTTTTGAGTATAGTCCTCAAACTGTTGTAGGTGAATGGCGTACCTCTTGATGTTCTGTGACCTTTCTCATTCAAAACCTTTATGATCTGTGAAACAGTCTGACCTTTTGCGTACATATCATAAATAAGCCGTACAGTCGGAGCAGTCTTTTCGTCAATTACAAACTTTTTATCTTTATCAACTGCATATCCAAGAGGAATGTTTCCACCTGTACACTGAGCCTTTGTTGCACTTGCTCTTTGACCTCTTTTGATATTTTGTGATAACTGCTCGGAGTAATACGCAGCCATACCCTCAATTACTGATTCAAGAATAATTCCCTCGGGTGTATCGGGTATCATCTCAGCAACATAGTAAATTTTAATGCCATTTTTCTTAAGATGATATTTATTAAGGGCAATTTCTTCTTTGTTTCGCCCGATGCGGTCTGTTTTCCAAACAATAAGTGCATCAAATTTATGCTTTGTCGCATCTGCAAGCATCAGCTGAAACTGTTCTCGGTTATCGTTTCGCCCCGTCTGTGCTCTGTCAGCATACACATGTATAATTGTAAGTCCGTGTTCTGTCGCAAAGCGTTCAGCTTCGGCAACCTGACCTTCTATTGACTGCTCACCTTGTCTATGGCTCGAAAAACGGGCATAAACAACAGCGTTCATTTATGGTATCACTCCTTAACTACATCTAAATTCAGTGCAAGTCTTGCAGTATTTCTGTCCTTAAGACTTGCTTTGTTATATGCTCTTGCAACCTCATATGCGTTCGCAGAAAGTTCACTTGGCATATATGCTTTACCTCCTGCCCACACTTCAAGAGGAATATTCAGCGTTTCTGATAACTGCATTGCAATAGGAAGGGGGGCATCTTTCATACGACGTATAATTATAGTTCTGACCTGCTTGTCAGTAAGTCCTGTAATTCTCACAATGTCGGAAATATTCAACCCCATTTCTATAGTTATATCTCTGAATATTTCATAGAATGGTTTACCTTGCAATTCCCCACACATTTCGCTGTACATAGCTTCTGCTTCACTGTCACCCAAAAGGTAATCAACCGAAACCTTTAACTTCTCTGCATACTTGCTTACCTGCTCAATTTTGGGAGAACGCTGTCCAAGCTCGTAACGGCTGAGTATCTGTTTTGAAGTACCAAGTATTTTAGCAAATTCATCTTGGGAGAGTCCTTTTTCTTTTCGAAGCTCTCTTAGTCTTTCTCCAAACGAAGTAAAATGTAAATCCACATCAGGAAGGCTGTCAATAACAGCCTGTTCTTTTTTGCTGTCATTCATATCAATTAAACTCCTTTGTTTGTAATTCTGCACATATTCACACACATATTATAACTCATTAAATCCACACTGTCAATGTCTTTTGTAAAATTGTATGAATTTGTCGACAAATGGTTGACAAACAGCGAAATATACTGTAAAATAATAGTGTCAACCGTACGGCGACACATTTGAGATAATTGGAGGAGGTGTCTGAAAATGATATTAAAATTCGGATAAACCCGAAGGAGATTCCAAGCATGGAGAAAAAATTACTGTGTGCCACGTTTCTTGATGCAGTTATACGGTTTTACCAAAATACCGATAACGAGCTTGCATTCAGAAAATGGTATGCGGAGAAAGGAGGAAAAGTCAATGGATGAAAGAATGGAAAAAATGCTGCGAGAGAAATATCCCAATCACATACC
>JAGBCG010000198.1 GCA_017938055.1 Clostridia bacterium | reverse complement strand
CATCGGTAATTATTGCATATACACCTTGTCTTTCCCACGGCATTAAGCTTGGCATGGATAAGGTACAGCAGGAAATGAAACGAGCTGTTGACTGCGGATACTGGATTCTTTACAGATATAATCCTGATGCAAAAGATAAGCATCTTACTGTTGACTCAAAAGAACCGAAGGGAGAGATTATGGAATTTTTCGATGGAGAGGTAAGATATGCTTCTCTTAAGAGAACTTTCCCTGAAAACGCAAAAGAACTGTTTGAACAAAGCAGAATAGATGCACTTGAGCGTTATAAGAAGTATAAGAAAATGGAAGAATACATGTAATAAAGCTGAATAAGCTTGTGAGTGTTTAATAAAATAGCCGTCCTGCTTGTGAAAACCATACAGGACGGCTGAATTTTTATGATTATATGTTGTTGTAACGGTTAAATATGTAATATTTTCCGTCAATGCACCTTGCAAAGTAGGTTATGTCGGTTATATCGTGATAGTCCTCTCTGCCGTGCATTTTCAAAGTGTGAGTAAATGAAATTCTTACTGATACGGTGTTTTCATCGTATCTCATAAACTCACTTATGTTTTCATCTTCAATAGAATATCCCGCATGATCCCATACAAAAGTGTTTTCAACTGTTCTTATGCTCTCATAAATGTCAGTTCCTTTTTCAAAGTAGGGAAGTACGGAGTATTTTGATTCGTCGTTTTGCATGCATGCTGCATATTTTTTTGCAGCGGTCAAAAGCCTGTCAACAATTTCTTTCTCAGGCTCGTCGTAAATAACCTGTTCACAGAGAATACCATCTTCCTCCAAAAGTTGAGGCTTGTTGCCGTTGCGGTCGCTGATGACAAGCTGAGGCTCTTTGGTAAGACCGCTTATTTCGTAAGTGAGCCACTCAGGACAGCTTACTTCTTCAGGAAGAAACATTGCATTTTTATGAGGCTCACGATTTACTATGTACTCGTCTGTGACGGGAACGCCGTTGATAGTAAGAGAACTGCTGCTTAAAATACGTACTGTCTTGTTTGTATGCTTTGGAAGATGTAAAGACAGGGTGGAGGGGGAATAGTCGTTGTTTTTGTCGCAGATGAGAGTAAAAGTTGCGATTTTGTATTCGCCGGACTTTACTATGTAGGTTTTGGTGTTCTCAATGTCTGATGAAATACTTGTGTAAGTCAAATCATTGGAAAAGTTCTCAGTTATAAAAGCTTTTAAGTCGTCGGTCGTTTCAAACTCACAGGGTTTTTCACCTGACATTTCAATTATTTTGTCAGGGTCAAGATTTAGAAAAGTGCTTTCAAAAAAACGTTGAGAAACTGTTTCGGGAATTCCCTGGTTATATTGCTTTATAAAATTTGATAAATAAATGGAAAAACATATGAGAGCTATAAAAAATACAGCTAAAAGTGAAAAGTAAATTATGTAGAATAGAGGTAATTTTTTTGTTTTCATTAAGTTCTCCTTGTCGTATCAGGCTTACTGCTCTTTTGCAACACAGAAATATGTTGGCATTCGTCTGGGTGTTGTAAAGGCTTTGTATTTGTTTACAAGCCCTCTGCGTTGATATTCGTCAAGCTTTGATGTATCATAGCTGTATTTAGTAAAGTAATCTTCATAGTACATAAGACTTGATGAGCCACCGTCAAGCATTCCTGCAGAAATAGCACCATAGCCTATCATAACGTCAATAACGTCGTTTTTTGTAGCACCAAGACTGCTTGCACTTCTTCCGTCGGTGACAAGAAGAATAATTGTACCGTCAGCAGTCTGACCGATGGCAGTTCTTTGGGCAGTTCCTGTATTGTTGTCTGAATAATGAATTGAAACATTGCCGTTTTCGTTGGTAATAAGCACGTTTCCGTTCTGGAAACTAACACCATCGCGTATTTGCAGCTCGTCGGCTTTGCTTTTGGTCATAGGCTCTGTCACAATCAGTTTGTTTTCGCGGTCTAAACCAATAAAGGTTCTTTTAAGAGAATCGTTCCAGACACAGCTTCCTTTGGAATAAGTTACACCCATAGGATTGTTTCCGGTTCCCTGTCCGCCGGGGTCTGCAAATTCACCTGCGTTTATTGCTGCAACGGCATTTTCCTTTTTTGCAATATCAAATATAGTTTTGCCTGTTAAACCGCTTTTGAAGTCGCTTGATGTTCCCACAAAAACTCTTGACGGGTCTTTTACAAGCAGAACATATCCGGTAAAAGTAGAGCCTTTTATTGTTTCAAAAATCATTCCGTCAACGGCCTCTGCCCATTTATCCTGTGTAATGGCAGAGTCGCTTTGAGAAACAGAAGATGAGTATTCATCAAGTGATATTACGTCTGTGTTTACAACATAGCTTGCTTTAACAATCTGGTCAACAGTTTCCTGGGGCATGAATAAACCGGGAAGCCATTTTGTAGCACTTGCCTGCATAGCAGAAAGAACAAGTCTGTCACGTAATGGCTGACATTCACCGTTTACCAGTATATAAAGACTCGTAAATAGAGCAATTAGGGTACAAACTATTACAGTGAATATACTTAATAAAATGCGTCGGATAATTTTTGAAGCAGTTAATGATAAACTGCTTTTTTTGTCCTCGTTTGCACTTTCTTGTTTAGATTGTGTATGAAAATGAGTCGATTCGTTTGAGTCCTTGTTTTGAAGCATTTTGTAGATTTCCTTTCCATAGGAGTTATTTAGATTTAAAAATCCATTTTTTTTGTATATTGTAATTAGCAATAAAGAGTAAGGTGTCAACAATAATCTTTAGAACAGTAATCCAGATTGATGTATTGTCAAGATTTAAAATTGAAGTAAGACCTTTTACACCAAATGCGGAAATCAGCATAACGGGGATGGCAAGGGTGTAATATTTAAGTAAGGATTTTGGTATAGGCTCACCGCTGTGAAAGACAATCTTTTTATTAAGTATAAAATTGACTATTGATGAAGCAATTCTTGCAAGTATTGTTGAAATAATTACACCAAAACCGGCAAAAGCATTAAAAATCCTGAATAGAATAATGTCAGTAATAAAAGCTGCACTTGAGCTTGCACCATATTTCAGAATTCTGCTTAGAATTCTCACCGTATCCTTAAATGGATGGAAATGAGTACCTTTGTTTTCATTTAGATAAACTGTATTAATTTTTACCTCACAATGCTCAGCCTTCATAGAGCGTAAAGCAAGAAGGACATTTGTTTCGTATTCAAACCTGTCGCCCTCAATTTCAAGCATAGGCATGTACAGATGCTTTGGAATTGCTCTGAGACCTGTCTGAGTGTCATGAATGACCTTGCCACAGCATAAAGCAAGAACAGCAGTGCTGAGTCTGTTGCCAATTCTGCTTTTAGGGGGAACGTCGGGCATGGAAAAGTCTCTTGTACCTAAAGTGAACTTGTTTTCATCCAGCATTTTTTTGCACACTGCTACAACATCCTTTGCAAGATGCTGACCGTCACCGTCGCAGGTAACAATGCCAACACTGTCGGGACGGTTTTCAAGAACATATTTTAAGCCTGTCTTGATAGCAGCACCCTTGCCTTTGTTATGTTCGTGGACAATGAGGTGAACGTGCTGATTTTGAGGAAAAAACTTTTTGTTTTCCTCCTTGCTTCCGTCATCTATCAGGATAATGTCGGTAAAACCTTGACTAATAATACATTCCACTACCTGACAAAGATGCTCGTTTGGATCAAGCGAGGGTATAATAACGCTAATATTTTTCAAGATAATCACCTGCTCCTAAAAAAATAAAATGAACACAGATAAACTTTATTGTTGTTCTGATTGTTGGTCATCGCTTTTAAAGAAATCGGGTAAGAATTGCTCGTCTATAGTATCTGTGGCATATTTCAAAAGTCCGTCATAAGTGAGCTTGTGTCCGTAATATAGCTTTACACCGTGGACTGAAGCAAGCTGTGGTGTGTAGTCCTCCATTCTGTATACTTCGTTTGTCATGAAGTTTGAGGTGAAGTGAAAAACTGTTGGTACAAAAATTACATTGTCAATATAAGGCTTAAATGCAGTTGAATGAACTATGTCAAAAGTAATAATACCGCCAACCATGTTGTAGTCGTAATCCTGCTCAGCCATAAAATTGCCTAACGAGTATACACAAAGGGTCTTGTTTCCATCCTTTCCTTCAAGCCATTCAACTGGCTGAATAACATGAGGGTGATGACCAAGAATGACATCAACACCATTGTCAGCAAACAGCTGTGCAACTCGTATTTGCTCACTGTTGGGAGTAAAAGCACCCTCAACGCCCCAGTGAACAGATACAAAAACAAGATCAGCCTTTTGCTTTGCAAGTGCTGTTTGCCTTATAATATCCTCGTCATTGATGTAGGGGATAATAACGTTGCTGTAAGGGTCTTTGGTAAGACCGTTTGTGCCGTATGTGTAAGCTAAGAAGGCAATTTTTAAGCCATCCTTTTCAAGTACACGGATGTTGTCAAAATCTTCCTTGTTTTCATAGCCGCCAATCATGAGTGTGTCAAGGCTTTTCCAGAATTCAATGGTCTTTAAAAGTCCCTTGGCACCCTTGTCAAGCATGTGGTTTGTGGCAATGTTGACAACGTCGAACCCAAGCTCTACAAGGTCGTAACCTACATCCTGAGGAGAGTTGAACAGGGGATAGAAGCTGAGCTGATATCCCTCTCCGCACATAACTGTCTCCTGATTGATAAAAGCGATGTCGGCGTTTTCTATAATGTGAGCAACAGGAGCATAATGAGGCTTGTAATTAAGCTCTCTGCCACCAGGAATAGCTTTTGAACGAGCATCCTTGGTGCCGTATATTATGTTGTCACCACAGCCGATAAAGCTTGTTCTGTATTCAATTATCTCAGGTTCTTGTTGGGGCGTCTGTTCTGTATTTGAATTTAAATCCTGTTCTTTATCAGCTCCGAGTAAACCTGCTTCGTTTTCATTTGTGAAAGGCTCAGCCATTTCTTCCTGACCGCTTTTGTTACATGAAGAAAATATAAGTAACAGGCAAGTAATTGTACAGAATAGATAAATATAAAACTTTTTCAAAAAAACCACCCTTAAAGGAAAATACTAATTGTTTTAATGTATTATAGCATTTCATGTCGAAAAAAGCAATAGTAGCACGTCAGAAATTATAGAATTATTCCATAATATATCAGTTCTTGTAGAAAATAAATAATTTAACACTAAAATGTTGACAAAAATTAAGTTGAATGGTATAATACAATAAGTTATTAATAAATATACGAATAGGGGATGAATGTTGTGAGCGAGAATAAAATTCAAATTAAATCGATGCAGCTTCAGGATTTACTTGCTTTAATTCTGTCAAAGCTGTATGTTGTTGTGATTTTCGCTTTTCTCTGCGGTATTTTGATGTTTGTCAGAGTGCAGTATTTTACTCATGATACATACGTTTCAGAGGGTGCACTTGTGGTAAGTAACATTACGGAGGATGTGCTTGAATCTAAAAAATATTTAACAAGCTCTGATATGGATTCTTCACTTTCCCTCAGTGCTTCATGTACAGAACTGCTTTTGAGAAGAGGATTTTTTCAAAAGGTAAGTGATGATATTGGTGGAAAATACAGTGCAACTCAGCTCAAGAGAATGGTGTCTATTGCTTCCGTTAATGAAACTGAAGTTTTATCTGTTATGACCGTTGCGGGAACTAAAGAAGATGCGTATTTGATTTGCTCAAGTATAATTGAAAATGCACCTGGATGGATAGAGTCAATTTATGATTTGGGTGTTGTGAAACCAGCAGATAAAGCATACATGCCTGATGCACCTGTGTCGAAAAACTTGGTGGTGAAGGTTATGTTAGGCTTTTTTGCCGGAGCCGTTTTGGGTGTTTTGATTATTCTTGTTGCTAACTTTTTTGATGATAAAATCAAAAGAGGCAGCGATATTTCAGAACGCTATGGTATACCCCTTTTGGGCGAATTCGAACAGTGAGGGATAGATAAATGAGCAATAAAAATAATAAGAGTAACGTAAAAAAAACACTTTCTTCCTACATGGACAGGATATTATCTGATAAAATGAGTTTTTCTACTATTGAAACGTATAAGCTTGTACGTACAAATATAATGTTTTCTTTGCCTAAATCCGATAAGGCTAAGGTTATAGCAATATCCAGTGCTTGTCCGGGTGAAGGAAAAACAACAACAGCAATAAATCTTGCTATTACCTTTGCACAGACTGGCGTAAAAACACTGATTGTCGACTGCGATATGAGAAAATCACGTGTACATAGATACTTAGGCATTGAAGGAGGAACAGGCTTGTCAAACGTTCTTTGCGGATTTGCAAGTTTTGAAGAGGCTGTTAAAAACGATATAAGACCAAATCTCGACTGCCTGACGTCAGGCGAGCTTCCCTCTAATCCATCAGAATTGCTCGTTTCAGATGAATTTAAGAAATTCATCAATTATGTGTCGGAGATCTATGATTATGTTATTCTAGATACTCCACCGATGATTGTTGTGACCGACGCTCTTGTTGTTGCAAGAGAAGCTACCGGACTTGTGCTGGTACTTAGAAAAGGTCTTTCAACGTTCAGTATGCTTGATAGTGTTGTAAATTCTGTTTCCCAGTCAAACATATCAGTGCTTGGTGCTATATTCCTTGGCAGTGGTGAAAAGAAAGCTGCTTATAAGTATTCATACAGAAATAAGTACATTTATGAGTATTCAGATAATAAGGATGAATAATAATGATTGATATGCATTCCCACTGTCTGCCATTTGTGGATGATGGTGCTGATAGCGTAGAAACATCTCTCGCAATGCTTGAGGATGCAAAGAGTAAGGGTGCAGACATCGTTGTGGCGACACCCCACTGTGTTTTGAGAAAGCAAGACATGGAAACCTTTTTACGAATCCGAAATGAATCGTATAATACAATTTGTGAAATTGTAAATAGAGATACTCAAAGATATCCAAAGCTACTTACGGGAGCTGAGGTTTTTCTTGGCAGTGATATTTCAGAATTTGAAGATTTGAAAAAGCTTTGCTATGAAGGTACTGATTATATACTTTTGGAGCTAAGCCCGGTAGTATCTTGTTCTTTGCTTTCTGAATGGATCTATAATATATCAATAACTGGTTTGAAACCGGTTATAGCACATATCGACCGATTTGAAAACTATAAACGAATGAAGCAGGAGCTAAAGGGAATTGATGTGGTTTATCAAATTAATGCTGCACGTTTCTTTGGGATGTTTTCGGGATTTGCTGTAAAGCAAATTGTAGAAGGTTATGATAAGTTTATTGTTTCCTCGGATATGCATAATCTTACAACCAGAAAGTTTAATATGCATCAGGCAATGAGGTGTGCAGAAAAAATTGTTCCGCATATGTGTGATATGATGTTTCACGCAGGTGCAGAAAGTATGCTTTTCAATAACAATTTTTAATAAAAACAAGGTCGAAGTAATTACTTCGACTTTTTGTTATTTTATGAATCAATATTCAGTATTCTACCGTCTTTTGCTGATATGTCGATTTCAAAAATTCTTCCGTCAGCCATAAGCTCAAGCTCATATTTGCTGTCAAAGCCGTCTCTGTCTAATTCACATTTATACAAGGTGATGTCCTTTGAATCAAGTCCAAGACTTTTCGCTGCAATAGCGACAGCCTGATTTTCAGTTATGCCTATGATTTTTGGGCCCGGAGCGACAGAGCTTATATATATAAATCCCGCTAAGCCAAGTAATAATACCAATAAAACGAATAATCCACAAACCAAAACTAAAATTCTTCTGTTTTTTATCATATTTTTCTCCTTTTACTTTTATTATAGTGTGTGGTGCTTTTTTATATTTAATTCTACACATGCATATTTTTACGAATGATACAATTATAATATTGTACTGATTACAAAGTTACACTATGTTAATAATAATTTCCTGTAAAATACATATTTGTCGTTTATAATCAAAATATAAATAAGAAGAAAAACATAATAAATAGACAATTCGGGGGAATAATAGATGAAGATTACGTTGAATCCCAATGAGGAAATTGTTAAGACAGTTAGAGAAGGTTTGAAGAAAACGGGAGGGTATTGTCCCTGTAAAAGAGAAAGAACCGAGGATAATAAATGTATGTGTAAGGAATTTAAGCAGCAGACAGCAGATCCTGAATTTGAAGGGTATTGTCACTGTATGCTTTATTATAAATCGTTGACTGATTAGGAGGAAAAAACTATGGCAGAAATTAAATTAACGGCAGCAAATTTTGAAAATGAAGTGTTAAATTCCAATGTGCCTGTAGTGGTAGACTTTTGGGCGACGTGGTGCGGGCCATGTAAGATGATAGCACCTCACCTTGAGCAGCTTTCACAATCCTATGATGGTAAATTGAAGATAGGAAAAGTAAATGTAGACGAAGAAATTCAGCTTGCATCGAAGTTTGGAATTTCAAGTATTCCAACGATTATGTTGTTTAAGGACGGAAAGCTTGTAAATACTTCGGTTGGCTATATGAATTTGTCGCAGCTTGAAAGCTTTGCCGGAGTATAATTTAATATTAGCTCGTCCCTAATGAATATATTGGGGACGGCTTTTTGTATGTCAAACAAATTAGAAAAAATGATAAAAAGGTATTGACAACCCAAAAAAATTATGATACAATATCATACGTTGAGTCGAAAGACGACACTCACTTATGGAGAGGTGTCCGAGCGGTTTAAGGAGCTGGTCTTGAAAACCAGTGATACTGAAAGGTACCGTGGGTTCGAATCCCACCCTCTCCGCCATATAGACATTTCTTAATTTAATATTAGGATTTTCACCTGCAGAAGTACTCAAGTGGTGAAGAGGCGCCCCTGCTAAGGGTGTAGGTCGGGTGACCGGCGCGAGAGTTCAAATCTCTCCTTCTGCGCCAGAGAAAAAGACAGATTTTCGTAAGAAATCTGTCTTTTTTAGCTAAATTCGCCTGTGCGAGCTAAATGTGCTAACGCACGCTAAATTACTTCGTAGCTAAATTGACCTTCAGTCAGCTATAAGGCGAATTTAATTTAGCTGTTTCGTCAGAAACAATTTAGCTATTGCGTAGCAATAATTTCGCTTTGCAACTTGTTGGAAAATTTAGCAAAAAACAAAAATATCTCTATGGTTCTGCTTTCCTAGCAAAAACCTCATGTGTTTTCGAAATTTTCGTAGATATGTGGGGTGTTTGTTTTTTTGTTATAATATTAAAATATGGTTTATAATCTTAGATAAATATATTGCAATTTTATAAATATTGTGATATAATAATAAAAAACTATTGAGGAGTTGTAATTATGAATACTATGTTGAAAAAAGGCTTAGCAGTTGCACTTGCAGCAGTATTTACTCTTGCAGGCTGTTCTGAGTCCGGTGGCGGTGTAGGCTACACCGGTGGTGGTTCAGGTGGCGGAATGTCCGGTGGAGGATATACTACAGTAAGCAATGAAGCACAGGCAATTATTGATGCACGTACAAATCTTAACTATGATAATATGTCTGTACAGCTTGATGCAAAGGTTTCTATTGAGGATGTTTTGGTTGATATTCTTGAAGAAAATGGTATTGACCTTTATGGAATCAATAAAGCGGGAATAAGCATGAATGTTGGTCTTAGCGGTAACTCTGTTGGAATGAGAGCTACAGGTGCTGTTAATGATGTACATATTGCATCTGCTGAGGCGTTAGTTGGTCTTGATAGTGGAGATGTTTATGTTACTGTACCCGAAGTTAATCCTACAGCAATAAAGATTGAAACAGGAGAGAGCATTTACAGTGCTTTGGGTGATAGTGAGCAAATTGCAAAGCTGCAAAAGGAATTTCTTGAACTTGAAAAGATAGTTTTAAGATTCAATATGGAACAAGTGTTGATGGACTATTTATCATCAGCTGTTGATACAATCGGTGAGCCTGATGAAACCTTCGAAGCTTATGTTGAAGCAGGGTACCTGTCAAAGAAGATGAAAGGTGAGTAATATTTGATTTCGACAGAAGATTCATATAATGTTTTAACAGTGCTGCTTTAAAAATTGAATACTGATAATAATATTAAGCAGCTCGTTTCTGATTG
>JAGBCG010000197.1 GCA_017938055.1 Clostridia bacterium | reverse complement strand
TGGTTTTGGCAAATATACCATGTCTAATGGCTCATGCTATTATGGTGAATTTTCACAAGGGTTAAAACATGGTATCGGAGCTTATACGTCACAGGATGGCTCGTATTATTACGGATCATTCAAAAATGATTTGCGTAACGGAAGCGGTGTTTATACCGTTCCTCTTACAAACGGAACAACGTATACAGGTGAATGTATTCAGTATTTTTCCAATGGCGACTGCTATGTTGGCGACTTTGTTGATGATAGCAGAACAGGTAACGGAAAATATACCTGGGCAAGCGGAGAAACATATGTTGGTTACTTTAAAAACGGCAAGTTTGAGGGAACAGGTACGTATACTTTTGCTGACGGCGAGGAATACACAGGTGAATTTATAGACGGTCATTTCCCTCAGGAAGAAGATGCAACAGACGAGGAAAATTCTTCAAATGATTAGTACCGATTTACAAATACCTGAGCTTAATGAGGGTGAAACAATCCTTGAGGGGATAATTTCCATTGAGAGTGCAATAAGTGCTAACAAAAGAAAAATTATATCTGTTTTTGCTGATGAAGAAAAATACAAAAAGCGTGACAGAAAAACAACTCGTTTTTTGTCTATGCTAAAAAAGAATGATGTTCCCTATCGTCTGTGTCCCCGCAGTTTTATAGATGAAATCACGAGTGGTGTAACTCATGGTGGCTTTGCAGCAATAGTAACAGAACGCTCATACAGTGATTTTGATGTCCTGCTTGACTCCTTAGTGCCGGGAGGATATGCAGTATATCTTGACGGCGTAGAGGACCCATTTAATTTTGGCTATTCAATCAGAAATCTTTTTGCTTTTGGTTGTACTTGTTTTATTGTTCCCGAAAGAAACTGGATGAGTGCAGCAAGCACTGTTGCAAAAGCATCTGCGGGAGCAAGCGAATTATGTGAAATTGCAATAGCTCCCGATGATGAAAATGCATTAAGAATCATCAAAGATATAGGCATAAAAATTGTTTGTGCAGGACTGTCACATAACTCGGTATCGATAAACGATTTTAACTGCGATGAGCCGTTTGTTCTGTTTATCGGCGGTGAAAAAAGAGGAATTTCAAAGACATTCTTTGATAATGCCGATAAGATAGTTCATATCCCCTATTCAAATCCAAATGCCAGCTATTCCCTGCCAACTGCTTCATGTGCTGCAATTTTCGGCAGTACTTTATCAAATAAGAAATAATACAAAAAGCTGTGAAATGATGAGATTAATCACCAATTCACAGCTAAATTTTATTTTATACACCTTTTACACGGAGTATATGAGCTTGTTAAAATACTGTCTTGTGTAATTTTAGTACAAGCCGATAAATCCTTTATATACTGACATCCTGAAACATGATATTTTTTGCCCGATTTTGTTACATAATAAACCTTTTCGCTTTCAATGTAGTTTTGAGCTTCAGAGTCATTTATAACAGGTTCTGCAGATACATACTGCACATATTTATCATCAATGTTTTCCGCATCAACATCGGAATTATCATCGTCTTTATCGTCTAAAGCAACTGAGTTATCAGCAGCTGATACTATATCGTCTACAGAATGTGCATAACTGTCAATTTTAGAAGCTTCTACAGCACTGATATCAACATCAGCAGAAAACATCGTAAAAGAGCTTTTGTATTCAGTGGGAACAGATTTTTCTGAATCGTAAGCTGTGAGTTTTAAACCAAGTATGGCACACGTCACAGCAGTGATACCAAAAATAATCAAAACACCGATTTTCTGAATAATTGTAAATGGCTTTCTCTTTTCTTCGGGACTTTGTAAGTAATCCTTCAAGTGGACCGCAAATGTACAGGCTTTACATTTTTTATTATTATCAGCAAGTCGTGAGTCTTTTTCCTCGGCTAAATACAGCAAACAAGCAAGTTGAAAGCATTTTACATCGTAATTTTCATAAAAATCAATAAAAACAGCTTTTACACCATTATCATTACATAGAAAGGCAGTGTTACATTCATTAGACGAAATATCAAGAATTTCAAAATATTTCTCTGCAATTTCGCTATATAAATCAATAATTGCAAATCCCATGCTTTCAAAAGTCTTATGTAATTCAGCATAATTATAATTATTAATGTTGTATTTCTTTATTACGTCTTCAACTAACATTGTCTGTCCAATCGATAAACTTATTTATCATGATTTGATGTATTTTTTTTCTTTTCAAGTGCTGCATTTACTATTGTCATCAGCGGAACATTTTTGCATCTTAGGGTTTCCACACTGCAAACTGTTTTTACTGTGTGTTTTCCAATTTCATCAAGCTGAGAAAAGGCTGACAACAGCTCACTCTTTTCTCTGTCCATGAACACACTTCCGTTTACTGACAGCTTTATGTCCAGTGCATTGCACATCTTTAGAACAGTTTCAAAGGCGGTGCCCGAAACGCCTTTTCTCATGGCACTGATAATGGTTGACTGCGGCACATCTATCTCAGCAGAAAAACGACGTATACTTTTATACTGTCTTTTGATTTCCGCTTTTATAAGTGCTGTTAAATCATCCATGACTATCACCTCAGGCAATATTTTATCACAATTTGTCGATCATGTCAAATGCAATAACAGGAAATACAACGCTTATTCTTAATATATGATATTCACGACTCTGTCAGCTCCATCCCATTCAACACTACAGTCAAATGCTTCTGAAACAGCTCTTAAAGGAACAAGAGTTCTGCTGTTTTCTATTTTAGCGGGAACATCAATTTCAATACCCTCTAAATTTTTATACAGAATATTGCTTCCTACTTGAAGTGTAACAGTTATATCGTCCTTAACAGCAGTTACAGTCTTTGTAGAGTCGTCCCATTCAACAGTTGCACCAAGTGCTTCAAAAACACCTCTCATTGGCACAAGAGTTCGCTCGTTCTCGATTTTTGGATAAACATCAACCGTCAGCTTTTCGCCGTTAATAAAAACTTTTGGATGGTAAATGGGATTTAGCATATAACCATACTTCTGGGTTGTAAAATCAAATATTGGAAACAAGCCGTCAACACATTCACCTACATTATTTCCGTTAAGCTGACAAAGCAGTTCTCCATAATATGAGTAGAGATAGTTTTTATTATCTTTTTGAGCAAATATCAGCCCTTCGCCGATGTCGTAAAGCGAGGTGTAGACTGGTTCAAAAACCACATTACCATAGGCATTTACAAAGCCGTAAAGACTCATCCAACTATTTTCAAGGGACGGTACAGAAATGCGGTAAAGATTACTCTTTTTATAAATGTTAATAAAATGTGCATCTATTCTTGCATTTTCAGGTGCTTCATATACGGTCTTACCGGTTGCATCAACTATTTTTTGATTATCAATCACAAACTGATTATTGACTTTTTCAATCGAACTGTAATTATCAAGCGGGATAATCATATTACCATATCTGTCAGAAACACCCTTTCTACCGTCTTTAGCTTCACACAGAATAAAGTCAGCATCAATGGGAGCAAAACCGTTTTCGTCTACCTTAATTACGTTACCCGATTTATCGACAAGTGTTTTGTCGGCACTTCCGTTATAAAAAAGTCCATATCCGAATCCTGAAACCCTTTGTCCTACCCAATAGGAGTTTGCAGGCAATATTTCTGTGCCATTCTCTGTAATCATACCATATTTGCCATTAGTGTATGTTCCGTAATCACTGAGGACTCCGTCTGCACAAATGAGTGCCATTCCCTCAACAAAGCCGTAGGCATATTCATATTTAGCAGGAATTACTTCCTGACCCTTTGAATTTATAAAGCCATATTTTTTATCCCTTGAAAAAGGCACAAGATCGCTTTCGCCATCACCGTCATAATAGCCGAAACGATAAGATTTTACACCTGTTTTAACATCGGTAACGGGAAATGTGTCATAGACATAGTCGGTAAGCCTGTAGCCATTTACATCAAAAAAAGCGGCTTTATCATTATCACCCACAACCATTACAAGTCCGTTGGAACGAACATTGATAATTTTATCGTCGTAGCTTATCATATTACCGAAACGGTCTGTAATAATGCGTACTCCATTTTGAGTTACAAGAGCTGTTTTACTGCTAAAAGGACGTGCATATTCAAACATTGGATTTATTGCATATTCACATTCAAGTGCATAAGTACCAAAAGATAATAAAAACATCAGAATAAGAGAAATTGTAATACAAATCTTTTTCATGGTAATACCTCCACATTTATATATAAATTATAACAAGTTACTCTGAAATTGTCAATGTTAAGTCATCAAATGTGGCGTAATTCACACTCAAAGGGACAGGGG
>JAGBCG010000196.1 GCA_017938055.1 Clostridia bacterium | reverse complement strand
GCCATAACTGCTACAGTTTTCTTATCAACATCAACGCCTGTATATGTACCTGCGGGAACTGTCTGCTGTGTATAGAAACCATACTTTTCGGAAAGAGTTGCAAATACTTCATCGTCAACTTCAACTACTTCAATCTCGTTGTTAAGTGCAAGAGTTGTAATAGCTGTTGTAGGAATACCTGCTACACAGAAGAATGCGTCAATCTTGCCGTCCTTAAGAGCATCTGCAGATGCATCAAATCCAAGGTTATTCTTCTGAATACCTGTTTCCATATCAATTCCGCACGCTTCAAGAATCTGCTTTGCATTAAATTCAACGCCGCTTCCTGCATCACCTACGGATACACGCTTGCCTGCAAGGTCTGCAACTGTCTTAATGCCGCTTTCTTTGGAAGCGATAATCTGGCAAAGTTCGGGATAAAGAACTGCCATTGCTGAAAAGTCCTGTGTCTGTTCGCCTGTAAACAGGTCTGTGCCTGTGTAAGCATAGTACATAACGTCATTCTGAACTATTGCCATGTTTGCATCTTCAACCTGAATACGCTGAATATTTGCCTTTGAACCGCCGGAAGTAAGAACCTTGAAATCAATTCCTGTCTTTTCGTTAAGCACGCCACTCATAGCTGTACAGTAGCCATAATATGTACCTGCTTCTCCACCGGTTGTAAGAATAATTTTTTCTGTCTTTGTTTTTTCTTCAGCTTCACCATTACTTGTGCCACAGCCTGTAAGAACAACGCTGAAAAGCATGAGAACTGCAAGAACTATGCTAAGTGTCTTCTTCATGAGTAATTTCCTCCAAATTTTTCATTTTAGAATAATAAATCAAAAATTATTCATCACAGATTATATCAAAAAAATCCATTAATGTCAATACCATTTGGCAAATTTAGGTTTTTTACCGAATATCAACACTTATAAAAAGCTCCCACACATAAAGTGTGAGAGCTAAACCTATTTTTTTATTCAGACAAAACGTATCTTTGTTTATACTGCTCGTACAATGTGTTAAAGTCGCTTTCACCGTCCTGCTTAACATGATGCAGATACTCATGAGTTTCAAAGGAATCATGTGAAATTTCTATGATACATACTGCAATATTGGAGCAATGGTCGGCAACTCTTTCGTAGTTTGTAAGCAAATCAGAAAGAATAAAGCCAAGCTCCATTGTACAGTCACCCTGACGAAGACGTGTGATATGTCCTGCCTTGATTTTTCTCTTGAGGCGGTCAACAACCTGTTCAAGAGGCTCAACCTTGCTTGCAAGTTCTATGTCAGAGCCGATAAGTGCATTTGTTGCAAGCTCCAGCACGTCGTGTACTGCAAGCGTAATTACATGCAAATCCTTAATTGCATTCTCAGAGAAGGAAACCTCTTTATCGTGCATTTCCTTAGCAACCTCAGCAATGTTAAGAGCATGGTCACTTATTCTTTCAATATCTCCAACACAGTGCAAAAGCTCAGTTACCACCCTGCTGTCCCCCGTAGACATGTTGGCACCGGCTATTTTTACAAGATAAGAGCTTGTCTTATCTTCATATTTGTCAACCGTACTTTCAAGCTCTGCAATTTTTGCAAATCCTTCGTCTGTATAGTTATCAAACAAATCAGTAGCCATATTAAAGGATTCCGAAGCAATCACTGCCATGTCGCAAACAAGCTCACGGCACTTCTCAACCGCAAACCCGGGCATAGAAAGGAATCTTTCGTCCAGCACGTCAAATACTTCATTTTCTCTTTCATCTTTCTTGCCCTTGATTGTCAAAACGGCAAGCTTTGCGATAAGCTTGTCAAACGGTATAAGAACGATTGTAGAAATAATATTAAACACAGTATGTGCCACAGCAATATTGAGCGGATTTGCAAGAACATTACTTTCCATAAAGCCAAAGTTCACAACACCGTTGAGTATATAAAATGCACTTGTTACTACCACAACGCCTATCATCTTGATGTAAAGACAGGTAAAAGCAACACGCTTTGAATCTGTATTACCTGTAGCGGAGGATATAATAGGTGTAATTGTCGTGCCGATATTCATACCAAGAAGAAGCGGTAAGGATGCAGAAAAGCTCAGAACGCCTGTGAGCGACAGTGCCTGCAAAATACCGATAGATGCCGAGGATGACTGAATAATTGCAGTAAAAATTGTACCCACAATAATACCAAGTATGGGATTGCTGAACATGGTAAGGATATCTACAAATGCTTTGTTATTCCTCAGCGAGCTTACAGCATCCGACATTGTGTCCATACCAAACATAAGTATTGCAAAGCCCAGAAGAATTGCACCAAGATTTCTTTTCTTATCGTTCTTTGCAAACATTGTAAAGATTACACCTATAACTGCAAGTACAGGCGTAAAGGTCGAGGGCTTGAAAAGCTGAAGTATAGCCGCCGCCGTGTCACCGATAGCCGAAGTACTTAAAAGCCACGCAGTAACAGTAGTACCTATGTTTGCACCAAGAATGATACTGATAGTCTGCCCAAACTTCATAATACCTGAGTTTACAAAGCCGACAAGCATTACCGTTGTTGCTGAGGATGACTGAATAATAGCCGTTACGCCGAAGCCTAACAGCAGACCTTTCAATTTGTTTGATGATAGTTTCGCAAGAATAGACTCAAGCTTTCCGCCGGCAAGCTTTTTCAGGCTGTCACCCATCAAATCCATACCATACAGGAAAAGAACAAGACCCATTGCAAGTCCTAAAATCATCTCCAAAGCTTTTTCCATAATAATCTCCACTCTCCTATACAGAAAAACTTTTTTATATTCCTTTTTAAAGTCTTCGGATTATCCCGAAAAACTCCGATTTTATAATAACACATTCTTCTAAAAATGTCAATATATAAAAAATTTTTCATTTCAATAAAAAGATACGTTTTATTTTACCAGCCATACGTGACATCATAGCAATCAATGCAAAGGTACGAAGACTTTTATGTTTCATGATAATAAATCGTACATTAACTTATATTTTGACACTTTTTAATTAAAATACACCATTTCATACTGTGTTTTTGCAAAAAAAATTGCCTTACCACAAAGGCAAAGCAACTAAAACCTTATCTTTTTACAAGTTTCCCAACACAAAAGAAAATCACAAACACAATTATATTTGCTATAACAATACTTGCCCCCGTAGGCAAATCGAAAAGCACCGAAGCGACAATTCCAAACAAAAAGCATACCACCGATACTATTCCCGAACATATCACAACTCCCTTAAAGGTTGCACATACCCTCATTGCCGTAAGGGACGGGAATATAACAAGGCTTGATATGAGCAATGCTCCCATAAGTCTCATTCCAAGAACTATAATAAGAGCTGTCAGAACCGCAACAAGTCCGTTATACAGCTTCGCTTTAACTCCCGTTGCCTCGCAAAAGGCTTCATCAAAGGTGACAGCAAAAATTTTGTTGTAAAACAGCAAAAACATTACAAGCACAGGCACAGAAATGAATATACTCAACCACACGTCACTTTCAGAAAGCCCTAAGATTGTTCCAAACATATAGCTGTTAAAGTCCTGATTCATGCCTGAGCTTAATGAGGATGCCACAACGCCTATTGCAAGAGAGCCTGTTGACACAAGTGCCACCGCCGCATCTGCCTTAACCGTGCTGTTCTCGCCAAGCCTTAAAAGCAAAAACGCCGCCGCTACAACCACAGGAATTGCAACAGCAACAGGTGCAAAATTCAGTGCCGATGCCACCACCACAGCTCCAAAGCCAACATGGGAAAGACCGTCTCCTATCATGGAATAACGCTTAAGTACCAGACTTACACCCAAAAGTGCAGCACACAGGCAAATTACAATTCCCCCTACAAGTGCTCTTTGCATAAATGGCTGTGAAAACACAAATATCAATGTATCAATCATTCTTTTCACCATCCCCCAGAAACACCCTTGCCCACTCTGTTGACAGATAGCTTTGCTTGTCACCGAAATACACCTCATCTTTCTTCATGTGAAGAATATGACTTGCATATTTCAGTGAAGCATTTACGTCGTGAGAAACCATTATAACAGTAATTTTATGGTCACGGTTAAGATGGTATAAAAGCTCATACATTTCAGATGTTGCAACCGGGTCAAGTCCCGTCACAGGCTCATCAAGAAGCAGAAGCGTCTTTGTTGCACACAGTGCCCTTGCAAGCAGCACCCTCTGCTGCTGTCCTCCGGACAAGGTTCTGTAGCACTTGTTTTTCAAATCCGAAACACCAAGTATTGCCATATTATCAAGTGCCTGACGTCTGTCACGGCGTGAATATACTCCAAAAATATTTTTTCTTCCAAGACAGCCCGAAAGCACCACCTCGTATACACTTGCAGGAAAATCCTTTTGTGAAGGAGTCTGCTGGGGAAGATAGCCTATTTGATTTTTACTCAGTCCGTCCCCAAAGGTAATTGTACCCGAGTTTATTTTTTTAAGTCCGGTAAGTGCCTTGATAAGCGTGGATTTTCCAGACCCGTTTTCTCCGATTACACACAGATAATCTCCTTTTTCAACCGTGAAAAACAGATTTTCAACCACGTTCTCTCCGTCATATCCAAGACATACATTTTCAGCCTTTATCAGTGACATCAGTTCAGTGCCTTTCTTAAATTTTGTGCATTTTGAGTCATCAGCTCAATATAGGTTATATTGCTTAAAAATTCGTCATTTGTAACATTGTGACAGGAATGTAATGTAAGAATCTCGGCTGTCGTGTCCGACACAATATTCTTTGCCACCTTTTTATTGGAAAACTCTATTGTAAACACAACTGGAATACCTTCATTTTTAACTTTATCTGCTAAACGTGCGACAGTTTGTGCACTTGGCTCAGACTCGGCAGAACACCCTGAAAAAGCCGCAGTGTAGTTTATTCCATATTCCAACGCAAAGTGTGAAAAAGGAAACCTGTCACCCACCACTATTTCATTTCTCGATGCATTGGCTACAATCTGTTGAAAAGTTTTGTCAAGCTCTGCAAGCTTCTTTGAAAATTCCTTATAATTTTGCTCATATATTTCTATATTCTCAGAATCCACCTTGCACAGTGTTTTATATATTTCAAGGGCAAGAATATCTGCATTGACAGGACTTGTCCACACATGCTCGTCATAAGAGTTAGAATGTTGATGCTCATTTTCGCCATAATGCCCGTCATCCATACATTCAAACTCTGCAGGACATATTTCGGTAAACGAAATTATCTTCATATCCTTATTTTCTCGTGTTTCAAGGATGTTTTTTGCCCACGAGTCGCTTTCTCCGCCCGTGTAAACAAAAATATCACACGAGGAAATTTTTGCAATATCCGAAGGTGTCGGGTCGTATGTGTGAACTTCGTTTCCGGGTTTTATTAACATTTTCAAATCAACATTGTCCCCTGCTATCTGCCTTACAAAATCATAGTGAGGAAATGCCGTTACCACAACCTTGATTTTTTCATTACCATTTTCACCTTTATTCGCACATGAGCACATACACACTGTCATGCACATTATAATCAAAATTACACCTATTACTTTTTTCATTTTTTACACCTGCTTAAATTGAAATTGAAATTCGTTTTCAAATTGCTACAGCAGTATAACACAAAAATCCCATTATGTCAAGAAAAAGCTTACATTTTTTAGTTCATAATTGTGAATTGGTACACAAAACGTCTAATCCGCAACGAGTTGAAATACTTCGTTTATAATTTATTTACTTAACAGGTGAGTAATTATTCTTGAAAAAATCTATAAAAAGTTATATGATAAATATGTAGAGTTTTGTCAAACACCCGAAACTGCGGGAGGAATAAATATGAATTTGCAAATTCAAAACACAACGGACACTTGTCTTGATTACATAAAAATGGGCATAGATATAGGCTCCACCACAGCAAAGGTTGTGGTTGTGGACGGTGAAAATGTGCTTTTTGAAAAGTATGAGCGTCATTTTTCTATGGTAAGACTGAAAACCTTAGAGCTTGTAAAACAAGCACAGCCGTATATCAAAGACAAAAATATAAAGGTATCCATATCAGGCTCTGCCGGTCTTGGACTTGCACAGGAGGCTGACATTCCCTTTGTTCAGGAGGTTTTTGCCACAGCAGAGGTCGCAAGAAAAACGCATCCCGACATAAGCGTTGTTATCGAGCTTGGCGGAGAGGATGCAAAAATCATCTTCTTTAAAGGCGGTATTGACCAGCGAATGAACGGAACATGTGCAGGCGGTACAGGTGCATTTATTGACCAGATGGCAACACTGCTTAATGTGACACCGGACGAGCTTGATGAATTAAGTCTTGACAGCAAGAGAATATACCCCATAGCTTCAAGATGCGGTGTGTTTGCAAAGACAGACATCCAGCCACTTTTAAATCAGGGTGCAAGAAAAGAAGATATTGCTGCCAGCATTTATCAGTCGGTAGTAAATCAAACTATTGCGGGTCTTGCACAAGGACGAAAAATCGAGGGAAAAGTCATGTTTTTAGGCGGCCCTCTCAGCTTTTGTCAGGGACTGAAAAAACGCTTTGTTGAAACACTTAATCTTTCTGAAGAAAACACCATTTTTCCAAACTACGCAAAGCTGTCTGTGGCTCTTGGTGCATCTATCTATGCAGAAAAACAGGCTAAAAGCTTTACTTTTGACGAGCTTTGTGAAAAAATAGAAAACACCGTTGGTGCAACAAGCACAATTCAGACGCTTCCAGCTCTTTTTGAATCAAAAAATGACTACATAGCTTTTTCCGACAGGCATAAAAAAGCAAGCGTTCCCACCGTTGATATTGGCACCTACTGTGGCAAAGCTTATCTTGGAATTGACTGCGGAAGCACCACTACAAAGCTTACTCTGATTGATGATGAATGTAATATTCTTTATTCTTTCTACGACTCAAACAAGGGAGAGCCGGTGGAAATTGTACGTGAACAGCTTGAAAAAATATACCGTCTTTGCGATGACAGAATAACAATCAGAGGTTCTGCCGTAACAGGCTACGGAGAAGAGCTTATAAAGCACGCTTTTGGCATTGATTTTGGAATTGTCGAAACGATGGCGCACTTTGGTGCTGCAAAGCACTTCAAGCCTGATGTTGACTTTATTCTTGACATAGGCGGTCAGGACATAAAGTGCTTTAAGGTAAAGGGCGATGCCATTGACAGCATAATGCTCAATGAGGCATGCTCATCAGGCTGCGGATCATTTCTTGAAACCTTTGCAAAGGGACTTGGTTATTCCATAAGCGACTTTTCAAAAATGGCTCTGTTTGCACAAAAGCCCGTTCAGCTTGGTACACGCTGTACTGTGTTTATGAACAGCTCTGTAAAACAGGCTCAAAAGGACGGTGCTGAAATAGCAGACATTTCTGCAGGGCTTTCAATAAGCGTTGTTAAAAACGCCATTTACAAGGTTATACGTGCAAACTCCGTCAAGGAGCTTGGTGAAAACATTGTGGTTCAGGGCGGTACTTTTTACAATGATGCCGTTCTTCGTGCCTTTGAAATGGAAATAGAACACGACGTTGTACGTCCCTCCATCGCAGGTCTTATGGGTGCATATGGTGCGGCACTTTATGCTAAGAAAAACATTATTTCCGAAAGCACCATCATTTCAAAAGATAATCTTCGTGAATTCTCTCACAGTGCAAAAAGCACTGTCTGCAAGGGCTGTACTAACAACTGTCACCTTACGGTAAACAGCTTTGGCGACGGCAAAAAATTCATTTCGGGCAACAAGTGCGAAAAGGGTCTGGGAGAAAAGATTTCCGACCACCCTGTTCCCAACGTTCATCAGTTCAAGCGTGACTATATTCTTTCTTTGCCCGAAAACCCCGCAGCAAAGAGAACTCTCGGCTTGCCTCTTGCTTTGGGCATGTATGAGTTAGCTCCATTCTGGCACGGAATATTTACAAATCTCGGCTTTAATGTAAAGCTGTCAGGTATGTCCTCACGGCACATCTATTCTCTCGGTCAGAACAGCATTCCCTCCGACACCGCCTGCTATCCGGCAAAGATCATGCACGGGCATATGGAAAAGCTGATAAATGATAATGTTGATGCAATATTCTACCCCTGCCTTTCATATAATTTTGACGAGGGAGCAAGCGAAAACCATTATAATTGCCCTGTTGTTGCTTATTATTCTGAGCTTTTAAACAGTAATATGGATTCATTAAAGGGCAAAACCTTTCTTTATCCTTATCTCAATATAAGCGACGAAAAAGAGCTTGTACGTGGGCTTTACGAATACCTTAAAAATCATTTTCCCGATATTACAAAGCATGATGTAAAATCAGCTGTAAAACAAGGATATCTTGCACATGAAAAATACATGGAAAGTATCTGCCTTGAGGGAGAAAAAGCCATAAAATACGCAAGAGAAAATGGCAAACGTATACTCGTTCTTGCAGGCAGACCCTACAACATTGACATGGAAACCGGTCACGGAATTGACAAGCTTGCAGAAATGCTCAGCTTTGTTGTAGTCAGCGAGGACAGCGTCTGGAGGATGGCAAAGCAAAAACCAAGTGTCCGTGTTCTCAACCAGTGGACATACCACTCAAGGCTTTACAATGCTGCACAGTTTGTATGCGAAAATGACGACTGTGAGCTTGTTCAGCTTGTTTACTTCGGATGTGGCGTGGATGCCGTAACCACCGACGAAACACGTGAAATACTTGAAAGACAAGGCAGACTTTATACCCAAATCAAAATAGACGAAATAACAAATCTGGGTGCTGTAAAAATAAGACTTCGCAGTCTTATCGGTGCAATAGAAGAAAGAAACAGTAAAAAAGCGAAAGAGGTCAGCAATGGATAATGAAAATATAAGGTGTGACGGCTACAGAGTATTCACCGAGGAAATGAAAAAAGATTATACTATTCTCGTTCCCACCATGCTCCCACGTCACTTCAAATTACTTGTTGGAATTTTAAACTCATATGGTTACAACGCCACTCTACTTGACAACATGGGGCCAAATGTTATAACCGAAGGCTTAAAATATGTACATAACGACACCTGTTATCCTGCACAGCTTGTAATCGGACAGATGATTGATGCTCTTGAAAGCGGAAAATACGACAAAAACAAGGTCGCTCTCATGATTACCCAGACAGGAGGCGGCTGCCGTGCCTCAAATTACATACATCTTCTGCGTAAGGCTCTTGTCAAGGCAGGTTACGGTTATGTTCCGGTAATTTCTCTGAACTTTTCAGGGCTTGAAAAGGAATCTGCCTTCAAAATTACCTTTCCCATGCTCCACCGTTTTGCATATGCCATTTGTTACGGCGATTTACTCATGGAGCTTGTGAATCAGACAAAGCCCTTTGAAATAAACAAAGGCGACAGCGAAAATCTTGCTGATATGTGGACTGAACGTTTGACTCAGGAAATGACAAAGTCACGTATATCTGCTCTTGGTGTTAAAAAGAATTACAAGCTGATAATAGAGGACTTTGCAAAAATTCCCAAAAAAATTGTTCCAAAACCAAGAGTGGGCATTGTTGGCGAAATTTTTGTAAAATACTCTCCTTTGGGAAACAACAACTTAGAGGATTTTCTGGTAAGTGAGGGTGCTGAGGTTGTAGTACCGGGACTTCTGGACTTCTGTCTTTTTGTAATATACAATTCCATAATTGACAGAAAGCTTTATGGCTACAACAAAAAATCAGTCATTATTTACAAATTGATACTAAAGCTTTTCTGCTCCATGCAAAAGGACATCATAAACGCCATGAAAAAACAGGGCTCATTTATTCCGCCCTGCGAATTTATAAAAATTCCTCCTCTTGCACAAGAGGTTATCGGTCTTGGTGTAAAAATGGGTGAGGGATGGTTATTGACAGCTGAAATGATTGAGCTTATTCACACCGGTGCTCACAACATTGTATGTACGCAGCCCTTTGGCTGTCTTCCAAACCACATTGCCGGCAAAGGCATGATGAAGCCTATAAAGGAAAAGTATCCCGAAGCAAACATCGTTGCAATAGATTACGATTCGGGTGCTACAAAAATAAATCAGGAAAACAGAATAAAGCTTATGCTTTCTACTGCAAAATGCTTTGAAAGGAATTAGCAAAGCATCAGGGACTTGTGCAAAACACAAGCCCCTTTTTTCACCTATTTTTAAAACACTTTTCTTGCAATACCCAACAATCTTCTTGGAGTCATACTTTCATTTTTATAGTTTTCCTTCAATTCCTTTATGGCATCGGTGTAATGCTTATTGGTATCTTCAAGCTTTTTTGAAGCCATTGAGCCGTCAAAGCTATAGCCATTGTTGACAAACCACTCTTTAAGATAGTCGGTCACCTGCTTTTG
>JAGBCG010000195.1 GCA_017938055.1 Clostridia bacterium | reverse complement strand
GTGCGGTTATAAATAAAGGAAAAAAATATGATTATAGTTGTTTTAACAAAAATTTCTTCTATGATTTTGATTGTTTAGAATTAGAACGCAAATAAAAAGGGTGTACCTAACTCTATATCCCTATAACCGTCAGTTTATCTGCAACATTGCAAAGTAAACACAAATGTATACTCTTTGTTCCTACACATCTATTCCCACGTACAGTTTGGTTAGAAAGAACTAATGCAGTTATGCATTAGTTTTTTCTTTTATGTGGGACTTTGAAGCTGACGTAATCAAAAAGGTTGATGATTTGTTTCTCACCAACCTTTTTTTCTTTAGGATATTCAGTTTGTTTTTGTTTTAAAAATTATATAAGCAAGCGTTATAACCGTATAGGGAATAAGCAAAAATAAACAAGCAACCGATACAACAGGCGGGAAAAACAGACTTATAAGAAAAAGAATTCCCATGATAACCATAGCATATCCGCTAAAACGATTGATTTTGCGTGCTTTTTCACTGTCAAACTTGTAGTTTTTGACATAATCAAGTTTTGGCAAATAGTTGCCTAAAACTATAAACATCGCACCTACGATAAAAACTGCCACCCGTCTTATGTCAATATTTTTACCTGTGGAATAAATAAGCGTAACAGGATGTAGAATCAGCGACATTACAGGAATTATCCACTTTGAAATACGTGCTATCTTGGGATTGTTCCCTTTTTTCTTTTCATTTATATCTGTTACAAAACAGCAAAAGGCCTGAAGAACTATCATCATAAGCGGAAGACCAAACACAGCAACGGATTTTGGTGCAAAATTGTCAGGATTGTTGTTTACGTCAAAATGTATTGCAACCATATCGGGCAGCTTTTCCCATATGGCAAGTCCTAAAACTATTGGTAAAACGCAAACCAGACTTGTAATTATAAATATTTTCCACTTGAAAAACTTCATTTTCCAACACCTCCAAGATCATAAATCCATCCAAGCACATCCTCAAAAACCGACGTGTTCAACTGGTAAAATATAAAATTCTTCTGTTTTTGCTCCACTATCAAATCCGCGTTTTTCAGCTTTGACAAATGATACGATACTGTAGCACCCGTCAATGAAAACTGCTCCGCTATCTGTCCTGCTGACTTTTTGCCATCCTTTAACATGTTCAGTATATCACGCCTTACAGGGTCAGCTATCGCCTTAAAGGTTTCACTCATTCCCATTATTTTCACTTCCTTTTAAAGCTATTTAGAAATGTTTCTAAATACATTATAATCAAACAAGAGGATCTTGTCAAGAGATATTTAGAAAAAAATCTAAATAGATGCTTTGAAAATATTTGTAAATCAATCAGAGGAATAGAAAACTGTGCAAAGAAAAAAAGCTGTATCGAAATTCACAAATTGCACAAAAAACGGGACGATGTGGTCATCGTCCCGTACGGTCTGTCATCCTGAGCGAAAGCACGTAAAGTGCCGAAGCCGAAGGATCTGTAAAGCTTTGCTACGCTCAGAATGACAATTTTATATTCGGATTGAAAAAGTAAAGCTCCTTATTGCATAAAATCTGCACAGAAATCAATCTTTTTTCTGCATTTTTGCAAAGCTGTCCTTTAATGTAACAATTCTGTTATACACATTCTTGTCGTGAACATCACAGCAAAAATATCCGTTTCTCACAAACTGGAATTTATCACCACAGGATGCTTCTTCAAGACACTTTTCAAGCTTTGCATTTTTCATAATCTTAACAGAGTCCGGGTTTACATAATCCTTGTAGTTATCCATGTTGATAACTACAGTATCCTCACAGGTAAAGAGATTTTCGTAAAGTCTTACCTCGGCGTCGATTGCATATTCCTTGCTTACCCAGTGAATTGTACCCTTGATTTTTCTTCCGTCGGGAGGATTGCAGCCTGCTGTTTCGTGGTCAACGGTACAAAGCAGCTTTTTAACAGATCCGTCCTCGTTGTAAAGCACCTCGTTACACTTGACAACGTATGCACTCATAAAGCGTACCTCTTTGTCAAGCGTCATTCTCTGATATTTAGGCGGAGGATTGTCGGAAAAGTCCTCACGCTCGATATAAAGATGCTTTGTAAAGGCAACCTTTCTAGTTCCCGCATCTTCCTGTGAGGCAGGGTTGTTTGCAACGTCAAAGTAAACCACCTTATCCTCGTCAAAGTTTGTAATTTCAACTTCAATAGGATCAAGCACCGCCATACGTCTACCAGCTGAAAGATTAAGCTCTTCTCTCATACAATGCTCAAGCAGACCGTAGTCGCAAAGACTCATTGCCTTTGAAATGCCTGAAAGCTGAACAAAGTTAAAGAGTGCTTCAGGAGAATATCCACGTCTTCTAAGGGCACGAAGCGTGGGAAGTCTTGGGTCGTCCCAGCCATCTGCAATACCGTTATCGATAAGAGCCTTTGAATAACGCTTGCCTATTTTTGTGTGAGTAATATTAAGCTTTGCAAATTCTCTCTGCTTGGGAGGACATTCAAAGCCAATGTTATTGATAACCCACTCGTAAAGAGGTCTGTGATTTTCAAATTCCACGTCGCAAAGGGAGTGTGTAATTCCCTCAAGTGCGTCCTGAATGGGATGTGCATAATCGTAAAGCGGATAGATACACCATTTGTCACCTGTTCTGTGGTGATGTGCACGTAAAATTCTGTATATAACGGGGTCACGCATGTTCATGTTGGGGCTTGACATATCAATTTTTGCACGAAGAGTCTTTGTACCGTCAGCAAACTCACCATTTTTCATACGCTCGAACAAATCCAGATTTTCCTCTACGCTTCTGTTTCTGTATGGGCTGTTTTTTCCTGCCGTTTTAAGAGTGCCTCGATACTGGTCAATTTCCTCTTTTGTAAGGTCGCACACAAACGCCTTTCCATCCTTAATAAGCTTTACGGCAAATTCATAGCACTTATCAAAATAGTCAGAGCCAAAGCAGATGTTGTCGGGCGTAATTCCCAACCATTTAAGGTCGTTAATAAAAGCTTCAACGAATTCATCTCCCTCTTTTGAGGGGTTTGTATCATCAAAACGCAGATTAAAAAGGCCGTTGTATTTCTTTGCTGTGGAATAGTTTATCCATATTGCCTTTAAATGTCCTATGTGAGGATATCCGTTTGGTTCGGGCGGAAAACGTGTATGAATCCTTGCAGACAAGCCGTTTTCGATATCCTCATCAATAATCTTGTGTATAAAATTTGTACTTACAACGTCGTTTGTCATTATTTTATCTCCTTGTATGAGTTCTTGCAAAAATTAAAGAGCCGCCGCAGAATTTATTCTTTCTATAACCTTATCCTTACCTAAAACCTTCATAAGTGAGCAAAGGTCAGGGGAGTTTGTTCTGCCTGTAACTGCTACTCTTATTACGTTGCTCACGTCCGTAATGCTTCCCTTAAAGGCATCGGGGTTTTCCTTGTATGCCTTCATATCGCTTGTGTAGCCGTACTTATCGCAAAGCTCCTTTATTTTTTCAAACCATGCATTGTTGTCGTCATTTTCATCATAAATAGAAGCATAATCGGCAAGGATTGCTTTTCTGTCCTGTAATGAAACTGTTTCAGGGAATGCTTCCTCGATAGTAAACAGATTGTCATAGTAATATGAAACAAAGCTCTTTACCTCGCTCCAGCACGCAAAGTCTTTTCTGGGCTTTTTACCGCCTCTTCCAATGGACAAAAATGCTTTTGCATAGCTTTCGTCTGCTGTAAGCATCCGGTAAAACTCCTTATCATTTTCCTCTGCCCATTCGCACACGCCACTGTAAACCTCGTCTGCAGTCATAAAGGCAATAATATTCTTTGATACGTCATTGAACTTTGCAAGGTCAAACATCGCACCCGAGTTACCCATATTCGACGCCTTAAATGGAAAGTCCTTATAGGAAGCATCTTTATTTGCACTTCTCCACTGTTCAAAGCCTGAGTTTAGAAGTGTCATGAGATACTCAATAACGCTCTTTGCGGGATATCCCTTTTCAAAGTAAAAGCCAAGAGTACATTCGGGGTCTTTACGCTTGCTCATCTTTCTTTTTGTACCTGTTTGCTCATCAAGCTTCATAACCTGAGCCGTGTGACAGAATCTTGGCATCTTAAATCCGCACGCTCTCCAGAGTTCAACATGCCATGGAAGTGTTGACAGCCATTCCTCACCTCTTACAACATCGGTAGTTCTCATAAAATGATCGTCCACAACGTGTGCAAAGTGGTATGTGGGAATACCGTCACTCTTTAACAGGACAAAATCCTGGTCATTTTCAGGGAAAGAAAGCTTACCTTTAATTTGATCCTTGAAGTCAACCTTTTTTGACGGGTCACCCATGCTCTTAAATCTTAAAACAAAGCTTTCGCCATTTTGTATTTTTGCAATAGCTTTATCAACATCCATATCTCTGTGCTTTGCCCACTTGCCGTAGTAACCGAAGTTTTCCTTTGCTTCTTCCTGAGCCTGGTGTGCCTGCTTTAATTCTTCCTCACTGCAAAAACAAGGATATGCTCTTCCCTCAAGCAAAAGCTTTCTTGCAACTATGTGATAGTATTTTGCTCTCTGTCTTTGTCTGTAAGGACCATATGAGCCTATATCACCATCTTGCGAAGCACCCTCATCAAACTCAATACCGAATGCACCAAGATATTTTATTATTTTTTCAACAGCACCCTCAACTTCTCTTTTTTCGTCTGTATCTTCAATTCTGAGTAAAAACACGCCGTCATCCGACTGTGTGTGAGCAATTCTCTCATCTGCAAGTGCTCCGTAAAGGTTACCGATGTGCATAGAGCCTGTAGGGCTTGGTGCCATTCTTGTTACTTTTGAGCCTTCTTTTAAACATCTTTCGGGAAAAAGCTGTTCAAGAGACTCTACGGTGTCTTGCTCTGTTAAATCGGGAAATATAAGATTTGAAAGCTGTAGAAGTTTGTTGTCCATTATATTTATGTCCTTTCGTTTATTACTTATCAAAGGGTAAACGCCATTTCAAGCATTACCTCGTTTTCTCCTATGTCATCGTTGGAGTAAAAATATATGTTGCTGCCACAAAAGGCAAAGCCCATTTTAAAGTAGAAATCAATAGCGGGTGTGTTGGTATTCTGTGTTTCAAGTGTGATTATTCTGTAATCATCACGCCTTGCGTAGTCCTTAACGAAATCCATAAGCATTCTGCCTATACCCTTGCCCCGACACTCCTCTTTAACAAGAAGCTGAGTCATCACAAGGCGGTTATTCCACTGCTGTGTGTCAAACTCAAGGAATGCAACCATGTTTCCATTTTCGTCCTTTACGCCAAAGGCTCTGGGATTGTTCCAGTAGTCCTGAAAAAGTGTGTCTGTATTATCATAAACTACTTTTTGGGGGAATTTTTCACGAACAAAGCTGATGCTCATTTGCTCTTTTGTGCTTTTGGAGCAAACCTTATAGTATTCATCCGTTTGGTAATGATAATGAAGTTCAAAGTAGTCGTATTCTTTTCTGTCAAGCTCTACTATTTCCAATACGCACACCTATCCTTTTACAATTTTACATCATATTATATCATGAATTTTTTTTCTTTGCAATACAAATTTCGCTTAAATTACAAATTCTGATGATATTTTGACAAAAAACATCCTCTTGCAAAATTTGCCACAGCAAAAGTGCGAAAAACATATAAAATGTATGTGGCATCCTTTTGTTTGCGTTATGTAAAAGGTGTAAAGCTTTAACATTGACCGAAAAATAACATATACTGACAATGTAGGACAATTAAACTGTCTTAATTCTTTTTTGGAGGATAATGTAACATGAATAATAATACATCTCATCAAAACGCTCTTCACGGAACAAAAACCGCCGATAACCTCATGCATGCTTTTGAAAAAGAGGCGACGGCGGCTTTAAGAAGCGATATATATTCTCAGATGGCACGTGAAGGAAACGATATTTCAACACGGCGAATGTTGGACGAAATGCGAGAAAATGGCACAAGTCAGGGCGAGCTGTGGTTAGGATATCTTGACGAAATTGAAGATACAGCACAGAATCTTTCACATCTTTCGGATATCAAAAGGGACATGGACAGCTCAATGTATAACGACATGGCTCTTGTTGCAGAGGATGAAGGCTTTCACGAAATTGCCGAAAAATTCCGCATGGCAGCAACCGTTCAAAACAATCATTCTGCCCGCCTTGACGATCGTGTTTCACAGATGAATGGTACAAAAACATGGGATGCAAACACTATGCACACCTGTCCTGTCTGCGGATATACTATAACCGGAAACAATCATCCCGAGGTTTGCCCACTGTGTGTAAGAGAGTGGCTTTAATCATTATTTTTCTTTGACTTGTTGCTTCGAATCATTTTCTTTAATTCCTCAAGGGCTTCTCCAAGACTTCCAACCTTGTCTATAAGCCCTTCGTCTACCGCACAAATTCCGTCAATAACCGTGCCGATGTCTGCAGCAAGCTCATCTGTTTCAAGCATCAGCTTATTTAGCCTTTCAGGTGAAATCGAGGAGTTTTTTACGATAAAATCAGATATTCTCTCCTGCATTTTCCTAAGATACGTAAATGCCTGAGGAACACCTATTACCGTTCCGCTTGTCCTTACGGGATGAATAGTCATGGTTGCAGAGGGTACAATAAAGGATTTTTTTGCGGACACCGCAAGAGGAACGCCTATTGAATGTCCTCCGCCAAGTACAAGGGAAACAGTTGGCTTTGTCATTCCGGAAATAAGCTCTGCCAAAGCAAGACCTGCCTCCACATCTCCTCCCACAGTATTCAGAATAATGAGAAGTCCGTCAATTTCAGGTCTTTCCTCCACCTCAACAAGTAATGGGATTACATGCTCATACTTTGTGCTTTTGGTGGCACTGGGAAGCTCATAGTGACCCTCTATCTGTCCAGCTATTACAAGAGTGTGTATACGTGATTCAGAATTGTTTGTTGTAACAGAGCCAAGAGATTTAATTGTGTCAACATCGGAGGGCAAAGCGTCTTTTTTTGAAGAGTTATCCTTTTCCTTGTCGCTTTCATCACTGTTTAACATTTTTTCAATCATAATAAATAATCCTCACTTTGATAGATTAAACATATCATTTGAGGATTTTTCTTTTTTTATTCTTTTTTGTTTTTTTAACAGTGTGCCAGTAACAGAATATTCCTTAAATTACATTATTTTATGTTGACACTTTTGAAAAAATGAGTTAGAATATATACTGTAATGATATGTATGGAGGTTATGTTTATGAAAATATTACTCACTGGCGGTGCCGGATATATCGGCAGCCACACCTGCGTTGAGCTTATGACAAGAGGCTATGAGGTTGTTATTGCTGATAACTTTGACAACGCAAAGCCTGAGGTTATAAATAGACTTGAAACAATTACAGGTAAAAGACCTGTGGTTTATACAGTAGATGTTGCTGACAAAGAAGCTCTTACAAAGGTTTTTGAAGAAAACAAAATTGATTCTGTAATTCACTTTGCGGGACTTAAGGCAGTTGGTGAATCCTGCAGAAAACCCCTTGAATATTACAGAAACAACATCGACAGCACTCTGACTCTTTTAGAGGTTATGAGAGATTTTAACGTAAAGAAAATCGTTTTCAGCTCGTCTGCCACCGTTTACGGCATACCCGAAACCGTGCCCCTTGTTGAAACTATGAAAAAGACAGGCTGTACAAATCCTTACGGCTGGACAAAGTATATGATTGAGCAGATTCTCACAGATGCAGCTGTTGCCGACAGCGAATTAACCTGCGTTCTTCTGCGTTACTTCAACCCGATAGGAGCACATGAAAGCGGACTTATCGGAGAAGACCCTCAGGGTATTCCAAACAATCTTATGCCTTACATTTCACAGGTAGCCGTAGGTAAGCTTAAGCAGCTGTCCGTTTACGGAAACGACTACAAAACACACGACGGAACGGGTGTCAGAGATTATATTCACGTAGTTGACCTTGCCTTAGGACACGTTGCGGCTATTGAGTATGCTCAGAAATTCAAGGGTGCAGACATAATAAACCTCGGCACAGGCGTTGGATACAGTGTTCTTGACATGGTAAATGCCTTTGAAAAGGTAAACGACGTTAAAATACCCTATATTATAGCACCAAGACGAGAGGGCGACGTTGACGAATGCTTTGCAAATCCCTCAAAGGCAAAGCAGGTTCTCGGCTGGAGTGCAACAAAGACTCTTGAGGATATGTGCCGCGACTCATGGAGATGGCAGTCTAACAACCCAAAAGGCTACGACAAATAATTTAATGCGTTAAATTTTCTATCTATATTACAACTATTTTGCCCGAAAGAAGCTATATTTTCTTTCGGGTTTGATTTTTTACTGTTTTTATAGCAAAATATCATATATTTGCCTTGCTGCTTGAATATTTTTACTTTTTTTACCGATAATACTGTAAAAAGATGTTATTTGGAGGACTGTATGATAAAAGGTTGCAACAAACGTGTGATTGTAATGAAAGACACGGGACACGATATGATTGAGGAGGCATTTTTCATTCTTCGTCCCGAAGTGGCAAAAGGCAAATCCGCTTTGCAGAGCGAGGGAGATATTATAAAACAGGCAAACATGATTTTAGATTCCAGAGGGTATGGCTTGCCGTTTTCGGACATAAAGCTTAATGTAAATTCTGCCCGTTGTAAAAAGCATTGGATTACTCCTTTTTTATGGGGACTGATTTTGGGTGTGTGTGTTACCTGCTTTGCTGCTGTTTTTGTTATGTAAACAGCACTGAACTTGGATAAAACCATGATTTGTCGCTTCGCTCCATGAATTGCCTTTTAATGCACGAAGTGCAATTCATGAGTCATAGACTCAATTCATGAAATCGCAGATTTCAATTCATGCCGTAAGGCAATTCATTGCGGTCACAGACCGCAAATTCAGTGAAAATAAAAAAGCTGCAGCAAAACGACGTAAAAATCGAATTGCTTGCAGCTGTTTTTTTATATTGCCGTAATCTTTGTTTTGATTACTGCTTTTTTTGCACCATAATTTTTCTGCCTGTTTCTCCAGTTTTCACAAAAGTCACATCATATCTGTTCTCAGGCAGAGCAAATTCGATGTTTTCACTCCATTCCGTAAAGATTATACCGTTTCTGTCCTGATAGTCATAAAAGCCTACCGAATACAATGAATCGTCATCGGTAATTCTGTACATATCAAAGTGAAATATATCAATATTCCCGATATACTCATTAACTATGGCATAAGTGGGACTTGAAACGTGTGCCCCCTTGCAAAGCACCGAGGCAACACCTCGTACAAATGCCGTCTTTCCGCTTCCAAGGTTTCCAAAGAACGCTACAAAGTCACCTTTTTTAAGTTCCTTTGCAAATTCTGCACCTATTTTTTCGGTATCGTCTTCACTTTCGGAAAGGTATTCCTTATAAAAATCGCTCATAGCTTCAACATTAGAACAAGCCTACAATTACGCCGTCGTTGTCAATGTCGATAGCTTCTGCAGCAGGCTTTTTGGGAAGACCGGGCATTGTCATAATTGTACCTGTAAGGGCAACGATAAAACCTGCACCAGAGCTGATTCTTACTTCTCTTACATTAAGAGTAAAGCCAGTGGGTCTTCCGAGAGCTTTCATGTCGTCACTTAGTGAGTACTGTGTCTTTGCCATACAAACAGGGTACTTGCCAAAGCCAAGTTCTTCTGCTTCCTTTATTGTCTTTAAAGCTGCCGCATCAAAGTTAACGGCTGCAGCACCATAGATTTCCTTTGCTACCTTTTCCATCTTTTCCTTGATGGGCATATCAAAGTTGTAAAGAGGAGTAAAGTTTGCCTTGCCGCTGTCTGCAAGTCTTACAACTTCCTGTGCAAGTTCAACAGCACCATTTGAGCCTTCCGCAAAGCCCTTACATACAATAGCTTTAACGCCCTTGTTTTCTGCTATTTCCTTGATAGCCGCAACTTCCTCATCAGTATCCGCATAGAAATGGTTGATACATACTACAAGAGGAACATTGTACTTCTTAAGGTTGTCAATATGTGCTTCAAGGTTACATGCACCCTTTTTAAGAGCCTCTACATTAGGATTCTTAAGGTCGTCCTTTGCAACACCACCATTGTATTTGAGTGCTCTTGCTGTTGCAACAAGAACGATTGCATCCGGGGAAAGACCTGCCTTCTGGCACTTGATGTCAAGGAACTTTTCAGCACCAAGGTCTGCACCAAAGCCGGCTTCCGTAACAACATAGTCAGCAAGACCCAAAGCTGCCTTTGTAGCAATTACAGAGTTACAGCCGTGTGCAATATTTGCGAAAGGACCGCCGTGTACAAGGCAAGGTGTATGTTCAATAGTCTGAACAAGATTAGGCTTCATAGCATCCTTAAGAACCGTAGCCATAGCACCCACTGCACCAAGCTCTCTTGCAAATACGGCTCTTCCGTCGTAGGTGTAGCCTACAAGAATATTTCCAAGCATTTCCTTTAAGTTTTCTGTGCTTTCTGCAAGACAGAGAACAGCCATAATTTCGGACGCTGCTGTGATGTTGAAGCCCTCTTCACGCATAACGCCGTCTGCTTTTGCTCCGCAACCGATTACAACCTTTCTCAGTGCTCTGTCGTTCATATCAAGAACACGCTTGAAAGAGATTCTCTTAGGGTCAAGTCCTAAAGGATTGCCCTGTTGAAGTGAGTTATCTATCATTGCAGAAAGAAGATTGTTTGCAGTTGTAATTGCATGGAAGTCACCTGTAAAGTGCAGATTTATATCCTCCATGGGAAGCACCTGACTGTAGCCACCGCCTGCTGCACCGCCCTTGATACCAAAAACAGGTCCCAATGACGGCTCACGAAGTGCAAGAATTCCTTTCTTGCCGATTTTTGCAAGTGCCTGTCCTATTGCTATTGACATTGTTGTCTTACCTTCACCTGCAGGTGTAGGGTTAACTGCTGTTACAAGTATAAGCTTACCCTTTTTGTCACTCTTTTCGATTTCGTCAAGAAGCTCTGAGGAAAGCTTTGCCTTATACTTTCCGTAAAGGTCTAATTTTTCACTATCAAGACCTATGGATTCTGCCACCTTTGTTATGTGCTCCATGGGGGTATTCTGTGCGATTTGTGCATCTGTAAGCATAATTTTTGCTCCTTTTTATATTGTATTTATTTTTTGTATATTATTCACTGTATATGTATATTTATACAGTCAGTGACGATATAATAAGATTTACATAATATTTTACACAGTCAATTTTTTCGTATTTTGTCGAAATCAACACTTCATTGTAGAAAATCAAGCCAAACCCAACATTTTCAAGCCTTTTCGGTGTAGTTTTACACATTATCCACAGACTTTTCCACATTGCAAAGGCGTTAAAACGGGAGTTTTCCACAATTATTATGTAAATCGAAACATTTGTTTACTATGCGAATAAATATAAAATCAAGAGCATTTTGTGTAATTAAAATGTTAATTTTTATATTTTATGCAAATGAGTTAAAATGGCTTGTCAAGGGAGTTTTGAGAGCTAATTTTCTCCGGAATTTAATTATTGTTTACAATCTTAATTAGACCAATATTTTCTGTCAAGACTGCGAAGCTGAACAGCTCTTGCCACATGCTCTTTTTTGATAATTTCGCTTGCATCAAGGTCTGCTATCGTTCTTGAAAGCTTAAGTATTCTGTCATATCCTCTTGCCGAAAGACCAAGCTTGTCAAAAGCACTCTTCATAATAAGCTGTGCATCACTGTCAAGTATGCAATACTCACGAATCATGCCGGGAGTGAGGTGTGCGTTGGCAAAAATCCCCGTTCCCGCATATCGCTTAACCATCATTTCTCTTGCGGCTACCACTCTTTTTCTTATGTCACAGCTTTGCTCAGACTTGCTGTTATCACTTAACTGTCCAAAGGTAAGCGAGCCTACCTCAATCTGCACATCCATTCTGTCAAGCATGGGGCCTGAAACCTTTGAAAGATATTTTTCTCTCATTATAGGTGAGCAGGTGCATTTTTTATCGGGATGGCCGTAGAAGCCGCACTTACATGGATTCATCGCACACACAAGCATGAACTTGCTTGGAAAATCATATCTTCCGCTTGCTCTTGTTATAGTTACCTTTCCGTCCTCAATAGGCTGACGAAGTCCGTCTGTAGAATCCTTGCTGAACTCAGGCAGCTCATCCAGAAACAGCACGCCGTTATGTGCAAGGCTCATTTCACCCGGAGCCGGAACACGACCGCCTCCCACAAGGCTTATTGCCGACATAGTATGATGTGGCGACCTGAAAGGACGAACTGTCACAAGACTTTTATGCTCAGCCAGCAGTCCTGCTACGGAATGTATTCTTGTTGTTTCAATAGCTTCCTCAAAGCTCATTGGCGGAAGTATTCCGGGAAGTCTTTTTGCAAGCATGCTCTTGCCTGTGCCGGGAGGGCCTATAAGCAACACATTATGCATGCCCGCTGCCGCAACTTCAAGAGCAGCCTTAGCGTTTTCCTGTCCCTTTACCTCACTCATATCGTTAATGCTGTTAAAGCTTTCCTCAAACAGCGTCTTCATATCAACAGTCGTGGGGCGTATTTTTTCAATTCCGCACAGATGCTTTACAAGCTGTGACACATTCTTTACTGCATATACATCTATTGCGTCAACCACCGCAGCTTCTTGAGCGTTGTCGAATGGCACATATATTTCCTTAAGACCGTTTTCCTTTGCACTGAGCACCATGGAAAGTACACCGTTTACAGGTCTTAAATCTCCTGTGAGCGAAACCTCACCGACAAAGCATTTTCCGTCAGTGTCACAATCTCTTATAACACTGCATTTAAGTATTGACAAAAGAATTGCAATGTCAAAAGCCGTTCCCTGTTTAATTCTGTCAGCAGGAGCAAGGTTTATGGTTATTGACTCTGTGGGGTACTGAATACCGCTTGATTTTACCGCCGCCTTGATTCTCGCCTGAGATTCCTTGACTGCTGCATCACCAAGTCCCACAAGCTCAAATTTTCCAAATGAGCCTGAGCTGTAGCACTCCACATCAACTATAAAGCCGTCAATACCATAAAGACATGCACTCTTTATACAGGTTGTCATTTTTTACATCCTCCCGCCGCCAAAAAAGCAAAAAAACAAGGCAGCCATCAAAATATCAGGCTGCCCAGACGGTCGACTATAGAATATTGCCGTCGCTTCCCAGTAGTTATCCACCAAAGTCCGTCAGTTGCAACAGCCCCTCATTGCTCTTATATTATCACAACAGTTTAAAATTGTCAAGTACTTTTATTTTTTTTACATTTTGTCTATTTTACTCGCCAAATCATTTCGATACAAGAATTGCTATCAGGAAAACCCCATAGCACACTGCCGCAAGTACATTAAAAAACAGCTTTGCGGTTTTTGTTGGTGTTGCTTTTCCGTGTGCAGTAAAGAAGATTAAATCCTCGTCTGCTTTACCTTTATAAATACCTTTATCCTCTTGCTTATGATTTTTATTATCATCGTCACCTTTAAGATACCCAACTGCTCTTTTCATGCTGATTTTTTCCATCATCTGCAGCATCACCGCAAGCAAAATAAGGCACAGTGCCGCAAGCACGATTATCAAAAGTGTTCCCCCTATTCTTTCAAGAGCCACAAAGGTAAGCCTGTCCGACAATGCTATGGAAAACGTATTATTGAGAAAATGTATTATAATTGCAGGAAAAACGGATTTTGTTACATGCACGACAGTTCCAAGAACCACTCCCGCAACGAAATATACTCCAAAAAACTGTATATCAAAGTGAAGCAAGGTAAAGGCAAGTGCCGAAAACAGTACGCCACCAAAGCCCCCCGCGTATTTTGAAAACTCGTACTGCAGAACGCCCCTTACAAGCAATTCCTCACACACCGCCGGTATAAGTGCACCCACAAGAATTGTCAAAAGCAGACTGCCCTGCTGTGCTCCCACAGGCACTCTGTAGGAAAACATATACGCTATCAGATACTTTTGCAGAGCCGATGTACACAACACAAGTCCAAGACTGACAAACACAAATGGCATATAGCCCGCACTGCAACTCTTTACATTGTAAAGCCCGCCCTTACGCAAAAGTACATATACTAGTGCCGGAATTACATATACGCAAACACTCACAGCTGCCTTTATTGCACACTGAGCACCATAGCTTATGCCATACACAACATCGGCATTAAGCAGAAAAGCTCCCGCAAGGGATAAGCACAAACTGCACAAAAGCAATATAAAAGGTGCTTTTGGAGCATCAGAAACTAAAATTTTCTCTTTTGTTTTTTTTGCGTTTACAACACGCTTTGTTTTAGTGTATGTAAATTTTTCAGGTGCAGCTTCTTTTGCCTCATCTGTGTTGTCAAAGCCGTCAACACTTGCATTTTCGTCACGCTTTTCATTCTTAAGCTTTGAAAAGAGCTGTGCAAAAGGCTTCTTTTTTTTCAAATCGACATCGCCCGAGGTGTTTTCATCCTTTTCGGGACGGTAATTTTCATTAACACCTATCTTTTGGAATTTTTTATTTTTTGCCAACCACATACACCGCCTTTTCCGTTACGATAATATCTGTTTTTTTGTCATAACGCTTATCAAAGGGTATTTGCTCAAAAAGAAAGTCCTCATACTGTACACACATTGATATTCCATCAAACGAGGACAAAAATCTGTCATAGTATCCGCCGCCATAGCCAAGCCGTTTTCCGTCTGTGTAAGCACAAAGACACGGCACTATACAAAGAGGATGCACCGCAGCAGCAGGATTATACTGCTCACATGTGTCTTTTGGTTCTAGAATACCATATGAGCCTGTTATAAAGTCCTGTTTTGTGCTTACAAAATAAAACTTCATTACACCTTTGGATACACATTTTGGAAAAGCTACCCTTTTTCCGTCCTGTAATGCCTTTTCAAACACCCCTAGTACATCTATTTCGTATTCTGTAGAATAAAACATAAGAACAACGTCGGCATACCTGTAGCTTACGCTGTTCAAAATGTTATTGCAAATATTTTTGTCAAGCTGTTTTTTTATATCTGCAGCTATTTGTTTTCTTTTTGCCTTGAGCATAGCTCTCAGCTCTTTTTTCTGCTGTCTTGTTATTTCTGTTGACATATTTTTATCTTGCACAAATGCTCTTGCGGATTTTTTCCATCATATCTTCTCCGCAAAGCAGTTTTATAAGCTCAAATGAAAATTCCTCAGATGCTCCCGCCGCACGTGCCGTTATGATTTTTCCGTCTGTCACCACAGCTTCATTTTTAACCTTTCCGCCGCCCGCAACAAGCTCATCCTCCATACCCGGATAGCAAACGCACTGCTTATTCTTCAAAAGACCTAGGTGTGCAAGCACCGTGGGAGAAGCACATATTGCTGCAACATACTTTCCGTCCTGCGACGCTTTTACAATTATGTCACAAGCCTTTTTATTTGACTTTATTGCATTCATTCCGCCAAGTCCACCCGGCAAAATAACCATCTCTACGTCGCTTGTATATTCCACGTCCTCTATAACGCTGTCTGCCTTTACAATTATATTTCTTGTTCCTTCTGCATATTCTCCGTTAAGAGATACCGTTTTTACCTCTACGCCTGCACGTCTTAAATAGTCAACCTGAGTAAGTGCTTCGATTTCCTCAAAGCCGTCTGCAAGAAAAAGCAATACCATATACTACTCATTTCCTTTCATCTTATCTGTAACCGCTTTATAAATCATGCTGTGAATTTCCTCACGGCTCTTCATTTGGTCGCCATCACAGCAGTCTATTCTTGTCCAGCCCCATTTTTCCGCTGCATATTTTGCGGCGTCATAGCATTTTTCCAGATATTCGCTGTCTGCCTCATGTATATCAGACTTATGAAAAGCATCTTCTTTTGCTCTTTTTTCAAGAAGCTTCTTTGAAACGTCCGGCTTAACATCAAGCGAAACTGTTATATCAGGCACCGGAAGTGACATTTTATTAAATTCAAAGTCATACAGCCAGCTTAAATAATCATCCCATTCAGCTTTTGGCAATTTACATATCTGATGCACTGCATTTGAGGTAGTATACCTGTCAAGGACAACTACTGTTTTATCATCTCCAAGCAGCTTTTCCCACTCTGTTTTGTAAGAAAAGAATCTATCCACCGCAAAAAACACCGATGCTGCGTATGCTCCCGTATCCGTTGCCTTTTCTCCAAGTGTGCCTGAAAGATAAAGTTCAACAGGTTTACAGGCATCACTGCCGTAATTCGGAAATGAAAATTTATATGTAGTATAACCGTCCGTTTCAAGATGCTTTCTCAAAAGTTCAGTCTGCGTTGCCTTTCCCGAAGCGTCCGGTGCTTCTATTGTTATAAGAAAACCCATAAGAATCCGTCCTTATTTCAAGTTTTTGAAAAACTCTCTCATTTCCTTTGCCTTACCACAGGTCATATTTCCTTCCTTGCATCCGCCTTTCACACAGGAAGGACCTGCATCCTTAAACAGCAGTGGCGAAACACCCTTTACAAGTCTTAACATTTCCGTAGCCAATGCTCTTATTTCCCACTGTGCACGTGAACACGTTCTAAGAGAGAAGAAATTATACAGGCTTCTCACGTTCATTGTCATAACAATCTTTGTATCACAGGCATTTGAAAGGACATATCTTGCGTCCTCCTGAGCCTTTTTCTTAGAATTTTTCTCGGCTGTTTTTTCGTCAATACCTTCTTGAAGCATGTCATTTTTGTGCTTTTCGGCAAGTATTTCATTAAGCTTTTTATACGTTTCCCTGTCGTTTTCCATCGCCTTTACAAAAATCTCTTTAGCCTGTGGAATTTGCTCAATCTCGGGGGGAATTATGTAATCGAAATTCTCTTTTCCAACATATCTCTGACTCTGCACGCTGAAAGATGCAATTCTGTGCCTTGTCAACTGTGCAAGAAGTGAACGCGACACACCCTCTATTGCAAAGGTGAAGCACACATGCTCAACAGGACTTTCGTGACCAAGACTCATAAGCATCTCTATAAAACTCTCGCATTTCTCGGGAGTCATCTTTTCTAATATGTCGTCAACGCCTACCTGAGAATAACACAGCTTCGCCGCTGCTGCTATTACTCTCTCGGGATTGGGAGTGTGCTCTAAAAGCTCTACTTTCATATTTTCCTCCATAAGTTAGTTTTATGTCTGACAGGTACGGTCGCTTTTCGAGAAAAGCTCCGCAAAAGCTTTATTTTGGCTATCGCCGTTAATAAACATTGTTTCAGGAAAAGGGTGTGTTACATAGTTTTGACCGCTTGCGTTTATGGCGGTCAAAACGGCTGTTCGGGCACTAAAGGCAACACCTTACCCACAGAGCTTCCTGCGAAAATCTTTTCTCTTTTCAGTAAAGAGAAAGTAAGTTAGAACAGGCCGGGCATGCTGATGCCGCTTGTAACCTTGCTCATAGCCTGCTGTGTCTTGTCATCAACTGTTTTTATTGCCTCGTTGACAGCCGCAACAATAAGGTCTTCGAGAGTTTCGATGTCATCAGGGTCAACAACATCCTCCTGAAGCTTTATGGAAAGAATTTCACGGCTTCCCTTGATTTCCACCTTAACAGCACCGCCGCCTGCCGTAACCTCGGTAACTTCTTCTTCAAGCTGTGCCTGTGCTTTTTGCATATCCTCCTGCATTTTCTGAGCCTGCTTAATCATAGACTGCATATTCTGAGGGCCACCGCCCATACCTTTTGGAATTCTTGCTTTCATTTTAAAAAACCTCTCTCAACTTAGATTCCGATTACATCGGTACAAAATTACACTTTATTTTACCACAATTCCTGTGCATATTCAAGTATTAATATTAAACAATCTAATCTTTTTTCAAAGCAATAATCTTATCACGCAACGCCGCCGCAAGCTCGAAGTCAAGCACCTTTGCCGCCTCTTTCATCTTTTCGGTAAGAACAGCAACCGTTGTTTCCACTTCTTTCTTTGAAAGCTTTCGTGACTTTGTGCCATCCTTTGACGTCTTATCCTTAATGGAAATATCAAGAATGTCCCGCACTTCTTTCTTTACTGTTACAGGGACAATACCATTTGCCTTATTGTAATCATCCTGTTTATTACGTCTTCTTTTGGTTTCATTAATTGCTCTTTGCATTGAGCCTGTGATTGTGTCGGCATACATTATAACCTTGCCCTGTGCATTTCTTGCCGCACGTCCAACGGTCTGTATAAGTGACGTTTCGCTTCTGAGAAAGCCCTCTTTATCGGCATCTAATATTGCAACCAGTGACACTTCCGGCAAATCCAGACCCTCTCGCAAAAGGTTTATTCCGATAAGCACGTCAAAAACCCCAAGTCGCAGGTCACGCAAAAGCTCCATACGCTCTATTGTATCAATGCCGAAATGCATATACCGGCACTTTATTTCATGTCCTGACAGATACTCTGTCAAATCCTCCGCCATGGTTTTAGTAAGGGTTGTGACAAGAACTCGTTCTGACTTTTGTGTCCTCTGTCTGATTTCGGCTATAAGGTCGTCAATCTGTCCCTTGACAGGTCTTACTTCAATTTCAGGGTCCAAAAGTCCTGTGGGACGGATAATCTGCTCAGCAAATTGCTCGGCTCTGCTCTTTTCATAATCCGACGGCGTTGCACTGACATATATTACCTGATTTACTCTTTCACGAAACTCGTCAAAGGTAAGCGGTCTGTTGTCGTAAGCCGATGGTAAACGAAAGCCGTAGTCAATAAGATTCTTCTTTCTTGCCCTGTCACCGCCACTCATTGCTCTGACCTGAGGAAGTGTTACGTGGGACTCATCCACAAGCAAAAGAAAGTCCTTTGGGAAATAATCAAGCAAGGTGTAGGGGACACTTCCCTCGGGTCGTCCAGCCAAAACTCTTGAGTAGTTTTCCACGCCCGAGCAATATCCCAGCTCACCAAGCATTTCCATGTCATATTTTGTACGTTCTTCTATACGCTGTGCTTCAATAAACTTGTTTTCGCTTTTTAAAAATTCCTCTCTTTATTCCATTTCAGCTAAAATGTCATTTATAGCCTTTTGTCGCTTATCGTCGCTTGTAACATAATGGGTTGCAGGAGTGATAACTGCTCTTGACAGTCGGTGCAAAACATCTCCCGTCACTACGTTTATTTCCGAAACCTCGTCAATTTCATCTCCAAAAAATTCCACTCTTATTGCAGTTTTTTCCGAAGCTGCCGGAAATACCTCCACAACATCGCCTCTGACT
>JAGBCG010000194.1 GCA_017938055.1 Clostridia bacterium | reverse complement strand
TTTAACAGCAAGAGGTGCTTCATTCATAAGCTCGTTTACATAAGCTTTAAGCTTTTTTTCGCTGAGCAGACCTTTGGCATAAGCAAGTCTTAAAGCAAACAGATACATAACACTTATTTGTACAGTATATGCCTTTGTACTTGCAACAGCAATTTCAGGTCCTGCCCATGTGTACAGCACAGCATCCGCTTCTCGTGCAATGGTAGAGCCTGCTACATTGACTATAGCAAGAGTAAACAGTCCCTTTTTCTTAGCAAGCTTTAATGCTGCAAGGGTATCAGCCGTTTCGCCTGATTGTGAAATGATTATTGCAAGTTCACTTTTGTTAAGTATCGGGTCTTTGTACCTGAATTCTGAGGCAATTTCAACCTCTACCGGAACTCTTGCAAGCTTTTCTATAGCATATTTTCCAACAAGCCCTGCGTGCATTGCAGTTCCGCAGGCTGCAAGATGTATTTTGGTAAAAGAAGCTAACTTTTCGTCGCTTAAATTATCAATTCCAAAATCCGGCATTTCATCTTTGATTCTTGGGCTAAGTGTCTTTATAATGCTATCCGGCTCCTCACCGATTTCTTTAATCATAAAATGAGGATAACCGCCTTTTTCAGCAGCTTCAATATCCCAGTCAGCTTTTTCTAAAGCACGTTCTATTGGTTCTTTTTCAGAATTGAATATAGTGACGGACGTTGATGTAACCTCAGCAATTTCACCCTCAAATATGTGATAGTATTTACGGGTGTGTTTAAGTATTGCAGGAATATCTGATGCTATAAAGTTTCCATTGTCAGATACTGCGATAATCATGGGATTGTCCTTGCGTGTAGCAAATATTTTACCCGGATAGTCCCTGAAAATTGCTGCAATAGCGTATGAACCTCTTAATACTGAAATTGCTTTTGTCATGGCATCATACGGGTCGTGACATTCCTTGTAAAAGCTGTCTATTACGCAAGAAGCAACCTCTGTGTCGGTTTCTGAAATGAAACTGTAGCCATTATCTTTGATGAGCTGTTCTTTCAGCTCTGAAAAATTTTCAATAATTCCGTTGTGAACAATCTGTACGTTTTTTGTACCATGGGGATGTGAATTAATATCTGATGGTTCTCCGTGAGTTGCCCATCTTGTGTGACCGATTCCACAAAAGCCGCTTGGAGCTTTATCACATTCATCAATTTTCTTTCTTAGATTTAAAAGACGACCTTTTGCCTTGTAAATCTCAATATTGCCGCAATCATTAAAAATGGCAATTCCGGCAGAGTCGTAACCTCTGTATTCCAATGAGGAAAGTCCGTCAAGAAGCAGAGGGACTGCATTTTTAAAGCCAGTAAAACCAATTATTCCGCACATAAGCATAACTCCCTAAGACCTGTCATTTTGGGCATAACAGATCTGAAAATTATTTCTTAGTGTGTCATTTGCCTTTTGTTGTTTTGTGACAAATGTAACGGTTACACAAAGCCGGGAAGATATCCGCCGAAAACTTCGATAATCTTCCACCTCGTCACCGCAAAAGCGGTCTGGCGCTAAAGCATAAACAGATTATACTGCTGCCTTTTATAAATACGTCCCCACTCCCAAAACAGTAGGGATAAAGATAGTAAATTAATTAAAGCTTTTTAATACATGAGCCGTCGTTTTTGAATATACTGTTTTCTTCAATATATCCTCTGACACAGCTTGTTGGATAAACAGTACAATTCTTTCCAAGAACAGTCCCGGGACATAACACGCTGTTGCAACCAACCTCCGTAAAATCTCCAACTATTGCACCGAACTTGTTAAGCCCTGTTTCAATTTTTTCATCTGTGCATTTTATAGTCACACAAGTTTTGTCACTCTTGACGTTTGATGTAATTGCACCTGCACCAAGGTGTGACCTGTAGCCTAAAATGCTGTCACCAATGTAATTAAAGTGGGGAACCTGTACGTTGTCAAAAAGAATACAGTTTTTAAGCTCTGTAGAATTTCCTACAACGCAGTTTTTTCCAACTATAACGCTTCCTCTTATAAATGCACAGTGACGTATCTCGGCATGCTCATCAATGATGCATGGACCTGTAATGTGGGCGGTGGGTGATACGGTTGCACTTTTTGCAATCCAGACATTTTGCTTGACGTAATCGTACTTGTCAGCCGACAAGGTTTTGCCAAAGCTTATTATAAAGTCCTTGATTTCGCATAGTGCTGTCCAAGGGTTATCATGCTCCTGTAAAAGAGGCTTTGAAATTGTCTTTTCCAAATCAAATAGCAAGATTGTTTTAATATTCACCACGTTTCCTCCTTTCTCAAAATATATGCCAAATTCGCCTCTAACGTTACTATTATAGCATATGAAAAATTAAATTTCAATAGAAAAAGAGGAGTTTTTTTACTACTCCTCTTAGAAAATCTCGGAAAAATTACACGAAAAGTAAAAATTTGGTGTGTTATTCATAAATCCGAAACATTATGAAATTATTGAAATAATATGTGATTTTTGGGAAAACAATAGGCTGAAATAGCACGATTGTTTTATTATATTAATTTCTAAGACTGTGGATTGGAGCCGGAATTCTGCCGCCACGCTTTACAAAGCCCGCACTTGAATATTTGTTTACAGGGATAATGGGGCAGTAGCCGAGAAGTCCGCCGAATTCTATGTTATCGCCAACCGAAAGTCCATATGCGGGTATAAGTCTTACTGCAGTTGTTTTGCTGTTTATCATACCTATTGCCGCTTCGTCTGCGATGATAGCAGAAATTGTTTCCTCCGGAGTGTCACCCGGTATTGCAATCATGTCAAGACCTACCGAGCATACACAGGTCATTGCTTCAAGCTTTTCAATAGTTAAAGCACCGCATGCTGCAGCATCAATCATGCCCTTGTCCTCAGAAACAGGAATAAATGCACCGGAAAGTCCACCAACATGACTTGAAGCCATAGAGCCACCTTTTTTAACAGCATCATTTAGCATAGCAAGAGCAGCGGTTGTGCCGTGTGTACCGCACTTTTCAAGACCCATTGCCTCTAATATGTGTGCAACAGAATCGCCGATAGCGGGAGTAGGTGCAAGAGATAAGTCAACTATACCAAAGGGCACACCAAGTCTTCTTGAAGCTTCACAAGCAACAAGCTGTCCCATACGTGTAACCTTAAATGCAGTCTTCTTGATGATATCTGAGAGCTGTGATAAGTCACAGTCACCTGCTTTTTCAACCGCACTTCTTACAACACCCGGACCTGAAACACCAACGTTAATTTCCACCTCCGGCTCGCCGACACCGTGAAAAGCTCCAGCCATAAAAGGATTATCCTCGGGAACATTCGCAAATACTACAAACTTTGCACAGCCAATGGAGTTTTTGTCACCTGTAAGCCTTGCAAGCTCTTTTACAATGTGACCGCACTTGTTGACAGCATCCATATCAATGCCTGCTCTTGTAGAGCCGACATTCACACTTGCACACACTCTTTGTGTGCACGCAAGAGCTTCTGGAACGGCATCAAGATAAGCAAGCTCTTTTTTTGTCATTCCTTTTTGTACAAGAGCTGAAAAGCCACCAAGGAAATTTACGCCCAGTACGCTTGCAGCTTTATCAAGCGTCTTGGCAGCGAGTATGTAGTCTTCTTTTGTATTAAGTCCGCCAACAAGTGAAATAGGTGTAATTGAGATTCTCTTATTAATAATCGGAATACCATATTCCTTTTCTATATCTTCGCCTGTTTTTACAAGGTTTTTTGCATAGGTAGTTATTTTGTTATATATGTTGTCACAGGTTGTCTTAGCATCACCTGCTGCACAGTCAAGTATGGAAATACCCATTGTAATTGTTCTTACATCAAGGTGTTCCTCATGAATCATATTTATAGTTTCAAG
>JAGBCG010000193.1 GCA_017938055.1 Clostridia bacterium | reverse complement strand
TTTTGCCCTTACTTACGTACAAGGTTATTGTATCATTTTCAACGTCCACTTCATGACCAACCTGAGGTATACAGTCGTAAACTGTTCCGGGTGCGTGACTTTCGTTGAATTCTTCGATAATCTCAATATTATCTCTTGAGATTGCCGGTCCAAACTTTCGTACAATCTGCTCTATTGCACTGTTTTTAGGTATACCAACACAGTCAGGCATATTTTTATTTACCTCACCGTCGTTTTTATTCACATACAAAGTCAAGGCAATCTTATTCTGCTTTATAATTATTTCTCCCGCTTCAGGCTTCTGGTTAACTATAATTCCATCCTCTACATTAGCATAACCCGTTTGCTTAACACTTTCAACGGAATAACCTTTCTTTTGCATTTCTTCTATTATTTCGTCATTATAAATATTTCCTGTAAAATCTTCAACTTCCATTTTCTTTTCTTCGCTGTTATTGCCCTCTATTCCAAAGAGCTTATCCAGTGCCGAAGCAAAGCCGTCCCCGGAATTTCCTCCGTTTGAAAAGAAAATTACAACAACACATAATATTACTACAACAAAAAATGATGTTGTGATTCCCAGAATAAGCGGAAACATAGAACGACGATTCTTTGTATCCTTTTCATCTTTATGTTTTTTTACACCTGCCGGCGAAACGACAGGCGTTACGCCTGTAAAGACAGTGGCGGGATTTTTTACAAAATATTCAAGAGCTTTTTCCATACTCATAGCACAGTTAAAGCGTTCCTCAGGTTTTTTGCTCATTGCCTTAAGAATTATCTGTTCAAGACCCACAGGTATCTGGGGATTAATTTCCCTTGGAGGTACAGGTGTATCATTTACCTGCATCATTGCTACAGCAACCGGACTTTCTGCAGTAAACGGCAATTTTCCGGTAAGCATTTCATACAGCATTATGCCCACAGAATACACATCGCTCTTTTTATCTACCCGTTCTCCGCTTGCCTGCTCAGGACTTATATAGTTTACTGTTCCTATTGCTTTATCCGTCATGGTAAGATTTTCAGATGTGGGGCCTTTGGCAATTCCAAAATCCGTTACCTTTACTTTACCATCACGAAGAAGCATAACATTCTGAGGCTTTATATCACGATGAACTATACCCTTTTCATGTGCATGAGAAAGACCTGTCAGAATCTGTCGTACATAATGTACAGCTTCTTTCCAGCCAAGTGCTCCCACCTTATCTATATAGTCCTTTAGAGTAATTCCGTCAATATACTCCATAACTATATACTTTAAGCTATCGGAAATTGCAACATCATATATTTTAACAATGTTTGGGCTGTCTACCATTGCTATAGTTTCAGACTCGTTTACAAAACGCTTTACCGCATTTTCGTCCCTGTTAAATTCTTCATTAAGTACCTTTATCGCAACAGGTCTTGAGCCATTCTGCATGTCAGCCGCACGAAGCACGTATGCCATACCGCCAATTCCCACAACGCTTTCTATTCTATATCTGCCGTCAAGAACACGGTTAATAAGCTTTTCAAATGACTTATCCATAACAAACTTCCTTTCCGTCAGGAATTTTTAATCACAACTGCTGTTATGTTATCAGCACCGCTCTCAAAATTTGCCTTTTCAACAAGACGTGCTACACATTTTTCAGGCTCGCTGT
>JAGBCG010000018.1 GCA_017938055.1 Clostridia bacterium | reverse complement strand
TAACTTTTTTCAAAAAAGGTATTGCAATTTACAAAAAAATCTGTTATCATAATCGGGTAACACGCCGGTGTGGTGGAATGGCAGACGCGACGGACTCAAAATCCGTTGGTAGCGATACCGTGTGGGTTCAAGTCCCACCACCGGCACCAGAAAAAAGCACTTCTTTGGAAGTGCTTTTTTCAACGATATAAATTCCTTGCGGAATTTGCGATATGTCTTGCAGACTCGATATGTACTTCGCACTCGATATGTTGCCTTACGGCAACGAGATTTTTATCATGTCGAGTTTTTAGTAAAATGAAAAACATATCGATTTTACGAAGTAAAAATATCGAGTAAATGAAGTTTGCATATCGACTATTTTAAGATAAGTTCTTATTATAATTGTTCAAAGCCATTAATTTTACAACATTTTTTAGTAAATCCTATAAGAACACTCACACCAGAAAAACGACTTGTTTTGACAAGTCGTTTTTTCAATGAGTTTATTAAAAATCTTATAGTTTCATGAATTGATGATGCAATTTAAGATTACATATATTGATACTTCTTTCTTTTGACCACAATGAAAAACGCACTGAGTGCCATAGCCATAAATTCAGCAACAATGATAGAGTACCAAATTCCATCAACACCAAAAATCATGGGCAGCAGTAACACTGCGGCAACCTGAAACACTAATGTTCGTAAAAAAGAAATGATAGCAGAAGTCAGACCATCGTTTAGTGCTGTAAAGAAACAAGAACCATATATTGCATAACCCATAAACAAGAAGGATACTGCGAAAATTCTGAAACCTGAAACAGTTATATCCATAAGTTCATCGTCATACCCTACAAACAAATTTGTGAGTGGTACGGCAAGTACTTCGCTGGCAATAAGCATACCAACAGCCAAGCCGCCAATTATCACAACACTTCTTCTGAGCAAGCCCTTAAGTTCTTTGTGGTTATTTGCACCATAATGATATCCAATGACAGGTGCTGTACCCATGGAGTATCCAATAAACATAGCAGAGAAGATCATACTGACATACATCATTACACCATAAGCAGCAACACCATTTTCTCCAGCATATTTGATTAACTGAATATTGTAAAGCATACCTACCACGCTCATAGAAACATTGGTCATAAACTCTGACGAACCATTTGTTGTTGCTTTTATTATTATTTTACCATCAAATGTCGCTTTTCCAATACGCAGAATACTGTTGTTCTCTCTACCAAAATAAATTAGCGGAATCGTACCACCCACAACCTGACTCATTGCTGTGGCTACACCAGCACCGGCAAGTTTATATTCCTGTGGCAGAAGCAGAACAAGAACTGCATCCAACACAATATTCATAACACCTGATGATATTGTAGTAACCAAACCAAGCTGGGGTTTTTCTGCTGTAGAAAAAAATGGTTGAAATAAAAACTGTAGTGTATTAAATGGCAAAACAAGCAAGATAATACGGGCATACCACACTGCATCTTTCAACAAGTTTCCTTCAGCACCAAGCAAAACGGCAATCGGTCTAGCACAAACTATTCCCAAAACAGCAAACAAAACACCTAAAGCAAAGGAAACATAAACAAACAGTGAAAAATAGTTATTTGCCTTGTCTTTTCTTCTTTCTCCCATTGTCTTTGCAACAATAGCAGAACCACCTGTGCCAAATATGAAGCCTATTGTAGAAAAAATCATGATATACGGCATAATCAAGTTGATTGCCGCAAAGGGCGTTTTTCCTGCAAAATTTGAGACAAACAATCCGTCCACAACACCATAGACAGATGAAACAATCATCATTGCCATTGTGGGCAATGTGAATTTTATTAGTTTTCCATATGTGAAATGATCTGAAAGCTGAATTCTCATAAACATGCACTCCTTTCAAAAAAGTAAGATTCACAAAAAAACTCGGCTATGTCATAAGACGTATACCTTATGATATAACCGAGCGCACTCGACATCTTATCCGATCAGGGTTAGTACTAACCCGTAGCATTGCGATGCTCAATCCTCCGATGAAACCTTATTCAATTCTAAGTGTTCTAACGAACACAGTTAATTATTCTATCAGACAATCATATAAAAGTCAATGGCTTGTTCAAATTATTATTCACAGAAAAATTTCAGTAGTTAAGCAAGAAAGAAATCCATTACCAGCATAAGACAGAATCCTACAAGCAACAAATATGTAATTCCTCTTTCACTGTTATGGTGAGTTTCGGGAATCATTTCATCACTTATTACATACAGCATTGTTCCTGCAGCAAATGCAAGTGCAAATGGCAAAACCGCACTTGAAATGCTTACAGCAAAATATCCAATAAACGTTCCTACAACCTCAACAACTCCCGTAAGTGCCGCTATTACAAAAGTCTTACGGTTTCCCATTCCTGATGCAAGCATCGGAGCTATTATAACCATACCCTCAGGGATATTCTGAAGTGCAATACCAAGTGCTATTGTCACAGCCTTTGCTGTATTTCCTGTTCCAAAGCCAACACCTGCCGCTATTCCCTCAGGTAAATTATGTATTGCTATTGCCATTACAAACAACAGCACCTTATTCAATTTTTCATTTTCCTTGCCATGTCCCTCAATATCTTTTCCTGACATTCTGTGCAGGTGAGGTACAAGCTTATCAATAAAATTCAGCAACAATGCTCCGCAGAATATGCCAACAACTGTCACAAAAATTGCCGGAACTCCTTTTCCATATTCCAGTGACGGCAAAACAAGTCCACATACCGCCGCACACAGCATTACTCCCGCTGCAAATGACAGTATATAATCACTGTATTTATGGGAAAGCTTTTTAAAGAAAAAGCCAACTACAGCACCTATTACCGTTGCTCCTCCTACGCCAAGTGCCGTCATCACAACTATATTCAAAACAATCACCCATTTACTTAAATATTAGTTTTTTATTATTCTAAAATTAGTGTACGATTTAGATGCCAGTTATTTATTGGTTTTTTCATTTATAAAATCAACAAATTTTCTTCTCTCATCATCAGAACCAAAAACAGCAAATGGAATGATATATGCCAACACAGCATTCTGATAAATGTATATTGCCTTCGGTTCATTTACTCTAACTTTAAACACTGCATCATATTTAACTTCCGTTTTCGTATTTTCGGTTATTTCCGCAAAGTAATCATCATAAAACTCTAATGTTGCATAATTCGAGTACGGAAGTTTTCCATTCTTCTTCATGAATTTAATATGTATTTTTAAGAAAAGTAAAGAAAGTGGCTTTAACGAGAAAACCCACATAACCGAAACGACACTAAATATAATCAATGCAAAAGATAACGAATACCAGTCATCGCCTCTAATAATATAATATATAAATGTAAGAAGAAATAAAGCTGGAACATATAATTTCCCTATTAACCCACTTTTTTTAACATTTGGGGAATCAGACGAATGATATTTATTAAATTCATAATAATCTTTGTCATTTATATTAGTTTCAAATCTATACAACATAATATCACCTTTATTTTAACTAAATTTTGCAACAAGTAACAAAGCTATTTAGATGCCTTCATTATCTTGGTTTTTCTTTGCAGTTGTGATTGATGCAATTAGTTTTCTGCGAATAATACCGCAATTATTTTTTAATTCTTTGTATGTTTCTTCGCCAAATTTATTCTTTCTGTATATCAATTCAAGCCAATAGTCTGTTTCCGAGCTTTCTTTTAATGCTATCTCAAGTTTATGTATGAAATCAGATCTGCTTTGTGCATACTTTGCCTCGTGTATGTTCGCACCTATAGAAGAAGAGGATCGTAAAAGTTGATTTACATATACGCTACAACCTTTAATATTATCGCATATATCAGAAACAGCTATAGCAAAATCTATAGATTCTTCTCTTAATTGATTCTTGTTCTGCTCCATTTCATTCTCCTTTTGTCGATATGTAGACTTCGTCTACTCGATATTTTTACTTAGTAAAATCGATATGTTTTCCCTTCGGTCAAACTCGATATGATATGAATTCTCGTTGCATTAGCAACATATCGAGTGCGAAGCACATATCGAGTCATTATGACATATCGAGAATTCGCAAGAATTCATATCGACGATTTCAAGCTTTGCTTGAAATCATTATATCACAAAGTTCGACATTTTGCAACACTAATTAACAGTTTTTACATATCTCTACAATAGCATTTTTTGTCAAAATTAATAAAAAAATAAAAGAAAAATTAAAAATACTCTTTTCTTTTTATATTTTGTGTGGTATAATGTATAAGTTAATAAAATTTCGTGAGGTAATTGTTTATGAGCAAAATCGGTTTTGACAACGACAAATACTTATCTATGCAATCGGAGCACATAAGGCAGAGAATTGCCCATTTCGGTGGAAAGCTCTACCTTGAATTTGGTGGAAAGCTATTTGACGATTATCATGCAAGCCGTGTTCTGCCAGGATTTCAGCCCGACAGTAAAATAAGGCTTCTTCAGGAGCTTCGTGACGACATGGAAATTGTTATTGTCATAAATGCCTCTGACATAGAAACAAACAAAACAAGAGCCGATTTAGGCATTACTTACAACGACGACGTTTTAAGGCTTATAGATACTTTTCGTGAGCTTGGTCTGTATGTTGGAAGTGTAGTTATTACAAGATACGACGGTCAAAGCGGTGCCAATTCGTTTCACAATCACCTCACAAAGCTTGGCATAAAGTGCTACAAGCACTATTCCATTGCCGGCTACCCTTCTGACGTCAAGCACATTGTAAGTGACGACGGTCTTGGCAAAAACGACTTTATTGAAACCTCACATTCCCTTGTTGTCGTAACAGCCCCAGGTCCCGGAAGCGGAAAAATGGCAACCTGTCTGAGCCAGCTCTATCACGAGCACAAGAGGGGCGTTAATGCGGGATATGCGAAGTTTGAAACCTTCCCGGTTTGGAATCTTCCCTTGAAGCATCCTGTTAATCTTGCATATGAAGCCGCAACAGCAGACCTTAATGATGTTAACATGATTGACCCATTTCATCTTGAAGCTTATGGAAAAACTGCTGTAAACTACAACAGAGATGTAGAGATTTTCCCTGTTCTCAGTGCTATTTTTGAAAAAATACAAGGCTCATGTCCTTACAAATCTCCAACAGACATGGGTGTTAATATGGCTGGCAACTGTATTACGGATGACGAAGTCTGCAAGGAAGCATCAAAGTTTGAAATTGTCCGCAGATATTACGCGGCATGTGCAAACAAGGTAAAAGGAAAGCAAGGTGACGAGCCAATAAGAAAGCTTGAGCTTCTTATGAATCAGGCAGTAATTACTTCTGAATACAGTCCTGCTGTTTGTGCCGCTTTGAATAAGGCTCACGAAACCGGAAAGCCCGCTGGTGCTATTCTTCTTCCCGACGGAAAGGTTGTTACCGGCAAGACCTCTTCCATCCTCGGTGCAGCTTCTGCTCTTTTACTCAATTCTTTAAAAGCTCTTGGCGGCATTGATGACAGTCTTGACCTTATTGCATCTGACATTCTTTGTCCCATCTGCCAACTGAAGACTTGTTATCTACAGCACAGAAACCCCCGTCTTCACACAGACGAAGTTCTTATTGCTCTTACGATTTCTGCTCAGACCAGCGATGTTGCAAAGCTTGCTACCGAACAATTATCAAAGCTCAAGGGCAGCGATGCTCACTTTTCGGTTATTATTAGCGAAGAAGACGAAAAGATTCTTCGTCGTCTTGGCATAAATGTAAGCTATGAAGCAAAATACGAGCACAAGAGGTTATATCACAAGTAAATACAAGTAAAATCGGAACGTATTTAATTTACGCTCCGATTTTTTATATACGTTATATTTCCTTTTTTATTTTCATCAGTGCACCCTTTTCAAGTCTTGATACCTGTGCCTGACTAATATTTATTTCCTTTGCAACCTCCATTTGAGTCTTTCCTCTGAAAAAACGAAGGTTTATTATCATTTTTTCTCTTTTACTCAGTTTATCAATAGCCTGTGATATTGCTATACTTTCAAGCCATGCTTCATCTGTGTTTTTTTCATCACAAACCTTATCCATAACATACACAGAATCTCCACTTTCATTGAATACAGGTTCATACAATGATATTGG
>JAGBCG010000192.1 GCA_017938055.1 Clostridia bacterium | reverse complement strand
TGAAGTAAAGATAGTGTTTGTGTTTTCTATAATTACTGCAATTTTTGCGGCAATAGGCTGTTATGGCTTTCTTGGAATAATGTAATTCAATAATCAAAAAAATTGGAGGGAATGGCTTGAGTAACGGTAATAAAAGCGGTGCTGAGGTAAATAGCACTGAAAGAATAAAAAAAATACAGAAAAAAGCCACGCCCTCAAGACGAGTACTTGTACAAAAAGTGGGCGGTGTTGACCGTCCCTTTTTAATATGTATTATATTGCTTTTGTGTATGGGAACGGTAATGGTATTCAGTGCAAGCTATCCGTATGCAAAGGAATATTTTGACGACAGCTACAGATTTGCAAGAAGTCAGATAATATTTGCACTTTTTGGACTGCTCGTAATGACTGTTGTAGCAAAGCTGTTTGATTATCACCTGATAAGACGTTTCTCAAAAATAATAATGCTTGTTGGAATACTGCTGCTTGTAGGAGTACTTGTGGCAGGCTCAGGAGCAAAGGGTGCACAAAGATGGCTGCAGATAGGGCCTATTTAACTTCAGCCGTCAGAAATTATGAAGTTTGCCGTGGTGCTGTTCTTTGCAGATTATGCGGATAGATATGCTGATAAAATTTCAGCAAAAGATAATTTTTACGGTTTGCGAAAAGAACTGGCACTAAGTGTTCTCATAGTAGTATTAGGAGGCATGGCGTTTGTTTTTGTGCCTAATAAGACGTTGGGAGCTATCTTTGTTCTGGTGGCTGTGGGATTTGCTGCAGCAATACTGATACCGACGAATATGCCAAAAAATCTTCCTGGAATATATTATGGTATCTTTCCGTATATTGCAATTCTTGGAATAGTTGGCGTGCTGCTTTATTTGCAGCCACACCTTTCAGGACTTGTAATTATCGCAGGAATTATTTTCTGCATGATGGTTATCGGCGGAACAAACGGCTGGTATTTGCTCATGGGAATGGGCGTGGGAATTGTGGGAGTAATATTTCTTGCAACGACCATGGCACATTCATCTGCAAGACTTCAGGTTTGGAAAGACCCGTTTAAATATTTAAAAGGTGATGGCTGGCAGCCGGCACAGTCACTGTATGCAATAGGCTCAGGAGGACTTACGGGCGTAGGTTTTGGAAACAGCAGACAAAAGCATTTGTATTTGCCGGAGCCGCAAAATGACTATATATTCTCTGTTTGGTGTGAGGAAATGGGCTTTATAGGTGCTGTAGTGCTTATTTGTGTATTCGCATTCTTTATATACAGAGGAATTGTTATAGGACTCAGAGCACCCGATAGATTTTCTTCAATGCTTGTTATGGGAATCATAATGCATGTTGGACTTCAGATAATTCTTAATATTGCGGTTGTGACTAATACACTGCCAAGTACAGGTATTTCCTTACCGTTCTTCAGCTATGGAGGAACATCGCTTGTTATTTTACTTGCGGAAATGGGAGTTGTGCTGTCTGTGTCACGAATGTCATCGTTAGAAAAAACTCAGTAATTGATTGATAGAGGTGGAAAGATGATGAGAGTGCTTGTCAGCGGTGGAGGTACCGGAGGACATATAAATCCCGCACTTGCTATAGCAGATAAAATAAAGCATATGCAAAAAGATGCAGTTATTGAATATGTGGGAACGCCTAACGGAATGGAAAATATACTTGTTTCAAAGGCGGGATATAAAATCCATCATGTAAAGGTGAAAGGCTTTAAGAGAAAACTGACACTTGAGAACATAGATGCGGCACTTAAAGCAGTTACATCTGTGATGGAAGCAAAAAAAATTATACGTGATTTTAAACCCGATATTGTTATAGGAACAGGTGGATATGTTTCGTGGCCTGTGCTAAAAGCGGCATCGAAAATGGGTGTACCTACGTGTATTCATGAGCAAAATGCATATCCTGGGGTTACAACAAAGGCACTTTCAAAGTATGTGGATAAAGTAATGATAAGCTTTGAAGAATCAAGACCACACTTTTCTTGCGACACACAAAAGCTTGTGCTTGTAGGAAATCCTGTTTCCGAAAAGATGCTGTGTGCAAATAAGGAAAAGGCAAGAGAAGAACTGGGACTTGATAAATCTGCAAAGGTAATTCTGTCAGCAGGAGGAAGCCTTGGAGCAGCTGCACTTAATGAAAATGTATTTGAGCTTATAAAGAACTATTCCTTGCCAAACGCAATACATCACTATCATGCAACTGGTAAAGCCGGCTGGCAGGAACAAAGCCAGCGATATATAAATGAGCTTGGATTTGAAAAGCTTGACGAAGAAACCTTGAAAAAGGAAAATGTAACGGTATGCAAATATATTTATAATATGCACGTTCTGCTTGCGGCAAGTGATGTTGAAATATGCAGGGCAGGAGCAATGACATTGTCAGAGCTTGCGGTTTTGGGCAAATGTTCGGTGATAATTCCCTCACCCTATGTTACAAATAATCATCAGTATAAAAATGCTAAGGTGCTTTGCGATAAAAATGCGGCACTGATGATTGAAGAAAAGAATTTAAATGGAGAAATACTTACAAAAACAGTAAAAGAGCTTGTTGAAAACGAAGAAAAGCGAAAGAGCATGGAAAATAATGTAAGAAGCTTTGCAGTTACTGATACACTTGACAGAATCTATAAAATTATAATACAAATTAAAGAAAAAAACAGGAAGTGAAATGAATGAAAAGGGAATACGGTGATAATAACATAGCATTGGGTAAAAATTACTCAAAAACATCTGAAGTAAGTATTCCCGAGGAAAAAAAGCTTGAGAGTATAAAGAAAAATAAACTTCAGGCAAAGAGAAGAAATATTCTTGCCGCATTGACCTTTCTTATGGCGGTTGTGATTGTGGGAGGATTTTTGTGCTATGCAAAGCTGTTTAAAATTCAAAAGCTTGTTATAGTGGGAGAATGTCCATATAACGAGCAAGAAATGCTTAATGGTATGGGCATTAGTGTGGGTGAAACTCTCTATGGAAAGAAAAACGAAGAAATAAAGCAGAATGTCAAATATAATCTTGCTTATATAGATAATATTGAAATATCAAGAGTTTGGCCGGATACTGT
>JAGBCG010000191.1 GCA_017938055.1 Clostridia bacterium | reverse complement strand
GTACTCATAGCTTTTACTGCAGCTTTTAAAAAGAGTTATAAATCGTTCTTTTGTAATTCTTTCTTTGCCTGCAAAGCTTACAAAGCTGTCGAGCATGTTGCATAAAAGCTCAAGCGCCTCCCCATCTGCTCCGTCGTATATTTCCTCTTTACCGCTAACATTCTTGATGTCGCACAGTAGATTGTATACTGCCTTGCAGTAATCCTCCACAGTGTTGCAATGCGAAATATTTTTCTTTAGTGAGTCAAGACATATAAACACCTTGCTTCTGGCACTGTTGACAACTCTTAAAGTGTATTCATCGGGTTTTGAATCCACATATCCGTCAGGATTCATGGTGAAGTCCTCGTCCCTTTTGAAGTGAGAGGGAGAAATGTTCCACACTCTCAGATAAGTTTCAAGGGTGTCTGCTTCCTCTTCGTCAAGACCTGAAAGTCCTGTCTTTATGTATCTGATAATATCCTCGCAAATAAAATTCATTCCGCCCTCAAGAGCACAGAGAACAAGCTCATACAGAGCACTTTGACTGAAAGGAGAAGGAATGTCAATTCCCAAAGGAATGTGTGCTTTTTCAAATGCGGTATCTATGATTCCAAGGTAATCACCGGTGTTTCTTGCACAAACCGTAATGTCCTTATACCTTGCTCCCTCTCGTATCAGAGAGTGAATTTTTGAACACACAAACCGTACTTCTCTGTGAATATCGGGGCATGCAACGGGTATAAGTGAATTGTCACAATCAGCCGATGACTCAAAGCTTCCAAGCTTCTGTGAACGAAACAGCTTTTCAAAGGCATAAAGAGCTTTGATGTCTTTATGCCTGTAGTTTTCTTCAAGACAAATATCCACAACCTCGCAACCGCAATTTTCAGCAAGCTTTAAGCATTTTTTTGCCGAGTCTATGCTCCTTTTGAACATGGTGTCTTTTTCATCTTTGCAACAGGAAAAGGTAATAAAGGTGTTGTCTGCCTGCTCTGCAATAAGGCTGATTATTTCATATTCAACGCTTGTAAAGCTGTAGAATGAGTCGAAATATACGTCACAGCCTTCAAAAAAAGGAGTTTCTTTCAGCTTTGAGCAAAGCTTTGCATACATATCCGAGTCTTCTTCACATATTTCATCAAGCTTTTCCCTGTATGCCTGGCAAATCAAGGCAATGTCATAAAGTTTATTTGCACAGTCGGCACCGGAAGAAAGCACTTTTATTTTATCAGCGGCTTTTTCGAGACAGTCGGGAGATACTCTGTAGGTGCTTAAAAGATTGTAGGCGTCAAGTGCCTTTTCACAAAAATCATCAAGGTCAGCACCGCTTTTGTATTCTTGCAAGAGGGGGGATAGCCTGTCAAGAGTCATAAGCATAAGCATCTTTCTTGCACCGTCGTCAAGATGTACTGATGTAAGTCCTCCAAGGGAACGAAAAACTCTGTTGCACAGCCTTTTAAAATTAATAACCTCAATATACAGATTTGATTCAGCACCAAGAGTTCGTATTACTTGCTTTTCCACTTGTACTGCACACTGCTCGGGAACTATTAAAAAAGCCTTTTTTTGATTTTGCATGTTTTTTTTGAGCTGTTCAAAAATATAGCTTGTTTTTCCGTATCCTTTTGAGCCGAAAATTCTGTAAAACAACGCTTTTCCCTCCGATTTTTTAAACCTTCTGTATCTATATGTTGATTATAACATTTTTTCAGACCC